>DATMBD010000317.1:0-8290 GCA_035559355.1 Dehalococcoidia bacterium | reverse complement strand
CATCGTCATCAAGGACGTGCCAGAGTTCGCGCAGCACCACGGCAAGGCGCTCGACATCTATCAGGGTTCTTCCTTCGCCGGCTTCGAGACCAAGCTCACCGCCACGGATGACTGGGACGCGACGGCCGGTTCTGACGTCGTCGTGATCACCTCGGGAGCCCCGCGCAAGCCCGGCATGTCGCGGGAGGACCTCCTGCGCGGCAACGCGGACGTCGTGGGCGAGTACGCCGCCAAGAATGCCGCCCGCCTCAGCCCGGACGCGGTGATCATCGTCTTTGCCAACCCAATGGACGTCATGTGTCACGCCGCGCTCAAGTCAAGCGGCCTGCCCCCGGAGCGGATCGTCGGCCAGGGCGGCATGCTGGACAGCTCCCGCTTCCGGGCGTTCATCGCCATGGAGCTCGGCGTAGCGCCCCGTGACGTGCACGCCTACGTCCTCGGCGGCCACACCGACACGACGATGGTGCCGATCGTCAGTCAGGCCCGCGTCGGCGGCATGCCGCTCGAAAGCCTCATGGCGAAGGACCGCATCGAGGCCATCGTCAAGCGGACCATGAACGGCGGCGCCGAGCTCGTCGAGCTGTACAAGACAGGGTCGGCGTTCTTGGCGCCGTCGGTGGCGACGATCGCGATGGTCGAGTCCATTCTCCTGGACGAAAAGCGGCTGCTGCCTTGCGCGACGCTGCTTCGGGGCCAGTACGGCGTCACGGGGACCTTCTGCGGGACGATCGTGAAGCTGGGCGCGGCCGGCGTCGAGGAGGCGTACGAGGTGCCGGTCTCGGCTGAGGAGCGGGAGAAGATCGTCGCCGCCGCGAAATCCACGGCCGAGCTTGCGAAAGTCATCGAGGCCTAAAGCCTAGCCACGGGTCGGGGGCGGGGAGCGGGCGCGGCCGCGCCTTCCCAGACGCGATGCGCCGAGGAGTAAGCTAAGGGGCGCCCCGTCCGAAGGAGGATGCCATGCCGCGCGACGTGCTGCTCTTGGGGAGCGTCAACCTCGAAAACGCGGAGGAGGTCTTTCGCTCTGTCGGCCGCATCCTCGGCGAGCGCGTGAAACGAATCCCAGACGGTGAAACGGGCCCGGCGAGGAGCTACTGGATCCAGGTCCAGACGCCCTTCTTCATGCAGCACCCGCTCATCGAGATGGTGGAGCCCGACCCGGCGAACCCGGGCGCCTTCCGGCCGGCGCGCATCCCTGCCAACGGGCTCTATTCGCCGACGATGGCCGGCGCTTACCGCGGCCAGGCCAAGCTGCGCGACGGCGCCGACCCGAGCGCGCTGCGCTTTGACAACTTCGGCTACGCGGACTGGGCTGAGGAGTCTTACGGCGTGTTCAAGCGCCTGAAGCAGGAAGGCGCCATCCCTCGCGGCGTCAGGTTCCAGGTCAGCATCCCCAGCACTGGCGTCATGCTGCAGTCGCGTGTCTACGGCCCGGACGTGCCCCGGATCGAGCCCGCTTACAAGGCCGCCATTTTCCGAGAGGTGGAGCGGATCGCCTCCTTCGTGCCGAGGGACGAGCTTGCGGTGCAGTGGGACTGCACGGAGCCCGTGCGCTACGAATCGGCGGACGCCGCTGCGCGGCGGGAGATGCGCGAACGCATGGTCCGGCTGGCGGGGGCGGTGCCGGAAGGCGTTGAGCTCGGCTACCACCTCTGCTACGGCGACTGGGAACATCGCCACATGGTGGAGCCGAAGGACATGGGCCTGCTCGTCGAGATCGCCAACGCGCTCGCGGCCGGCGTTTCGCGGCCGATTACCTGGGTGCACATGCCCGTGCCTCGCGCTCGCTCCGACGACGCCTATTTCGCGCCGCTTCGAGACCTAAAGCTGCAGCCGGGAACCGAGCTTGCTCTTGGCCTCGTCCATTTCACGGACGGCGTCGAAGGCACGCGGAGGCGCATGGAGACAGCCGACAAGTTCGTCCAGGGATATTCGATCGCCACCGAATGCGGTATGGCCAGACGCCCGCGAGAGACGATCCTGCCTTTGCTGGAGATCCACCGCCAGGCAGCCGATCTCTAGCCAGCATCGTCTCGACGAGTCGGCGCAGCGTTTAGGCGGCTTTGCTCAGGGGCGCCTGCGTGCGAAACTCTGAATCAGAGCCCGCCCCTCTATAGCCCTGGTGGAGAGTGCAACGTGAAGGAAATCCATGTCGACGCGATTCGCGACAAGGTCGCCGAGCTTTGTATCGAGGCGACCCACGTCCTGCCGGAGGACGTGAGGGAAGGCCTGCGCCGAGCCGAAGCCACGGAGCGCTCCCCGCTCGCCAAGCAGGTGCTCGTCGAGCTCATCGATAACTTCGAGTTCGCCGAACGCAACCTCGTGCCGCTCTGCCAGGACACGGGCACCACCGTCGTCTTCATCGAGCTGGGCCAGGACGTTCACGTCATCGGCGGCTCCCTGGAGGAAGCGATCCACGCGGGCGTGGCCAAAGGCTACACGGAGGGCTACCTACGAGCCTCGATTGTCGCCAACCCGTTGACGACGCGCACGAACACCGGTAACAACACGCCGGCTGTGATCCACTACGAGGTCGTCCCCGGCGAGGAGCTGCGGATCAAGGTCCTGCCCAAAGGCGGAGGCTGCGAGAACATGAGCCGCTACGCGAACTTCCTGCCGCGAGCGGGCAAGGACACGGTGATCGAGTTCCTGCTGCGGACGGTGGAGGAGTCCGGGGGCAACCCGTGTCCTCCCCTGGTCATCGGGGTTGGAATCGGCGGCACGGCGGAGTACGCGATGACGCTGGCGAAGAAGGCCGTGACTCGCGGCGTGGGCAGCCACAACCCGGACCCGGAGGTGGCTGCGTTGGAGGCGGAGATGCTGGAGAAGGTGAACGCGCTCGGCGTCGGCCCGCAGGCTGTCGGAGGCGTGAACACGGCGCTAGCGGTGAACGTGTTGACCTACCCGACGCACATCACGGCGCTGCCCGTGGGGATCAACATCCAATGCCACAGCGCCAGGTTGAAAGAGGCAGTGCTGTAGGATTTGGACATGCCGGCACGGACATCGACGCCCCTGAAGCAGGCTTTTCAGCGCTTCGTGGAATTGGTCAAGCCAATTCCCCAGGTTAAGCATGTGGTTGGCTTTGAACAGGGGCAGGATATTTACACATACATTGAATCACGTGATGAAGACGTGATGAAGAAGGTCTTCAGAGCTGAAGACAAGGTATTCGACGAGTTCCCAGAAACGCTCATCGAGTTTCATGTCGTCTATCTCGAAGGGCGTCCGCTGGAAGACTTCGTTCGCCCCTTGCCGAAGCTCGTGTTCTCGCGCTAGAGCTCGATGGCTAGTAGCGAAGAGCATCTTGCGCAGGCCGAGCATAATGAATCGACAGCGTCAGCTCTTGCGGGATCCGGTTTTTATGATTGGGCTGCGACCTGCCTCTTTTACGCTGCCTTGCACTGGGTCCAGGCGTACCTCGTCAGGAGAGGGCAAGTCCCCGGCAGTCACAGGCAACGGGAGGCGCTCATGAGGACCCGTCCCGAACTCCGCTCTATTGTCGACGCTTACCGGGTGCTCAAGACTGACAGCGAGAGTGCTCGTTACGATTGCCGTCGGTTCTCGCGGGATGATTTCGAGCGCTTGGTGGGACACTGCCGCGCTGTTCGGGACCGCATCCAGGAATTCGAGAGGAGCCCGTGATGCACGAAGTGCGCGTCATCAAACCTCACCAGCGCGATACGTCCACGGCTCAGACGCCCGGTATGTTCCGGGCAGAAGGAGCCGGCGCGAAGACCGTCGGGGCGCAAAACATCTGGGTCGGCCACGTCAGCGTCGACAAGGGCGTGCGCTCCGGGCCGCATCACCACGGCGAGCTCGAGAGCGTCATCTACGTGATCAGTGGCCGGGCGCGGTTCCGCTACGGCGAGAGGCTCGAGCACAGCGTCGAGGCGGAGGCGGGTGACTTCGTCTTTGTGCCGCCGTACCTCGTGCACCAGGAAATCAACGCGAGCGACGACGAGGCCGTCGATATGGTGGTCGCGCGAAGCTCGCAGGAGAACATCGTCGTCAACGTGGACTTGCCGGCAGAAATCGCGGAGGCTTGAGCGTGGGAATCGAAAGGATCAACGACCTCGAGGTGCGCCTGACGACGCCCCTAACAGATGAGGACGTCGCGCAGCTCAAAATCGGAGACCACGTCCGGATCACAGGGGTCATCTACACGGCGCGGGACGCGGCCCACAACCGCATGATCCAGGCCCTGGACGCCGGCGAGAAGCTGCCCATCGATCTAAAAGGCCAGCTGATCTACTACGTTGGTCCCACGCCGGCCCGGCCCGGCAGGGCTAGCGGCGCCTTCGGCCCGACGACCTCGATGCGCATGGACCCGTTCACGCCTCGCCTGCTGGCAGAAGGCCTCAAGGCCTGCATGGGTAAGGGCAACCGCGGCGAGGAAGTGCGAGAAGCGCTAAAGCGGCACAAGGCCGTCTATCTCATGGCCGTGGGCGGGGCCGGGGCCATGCTCTCCCAGTTCATCCGCAAGGTGGAGGTCGTCGCTTATGAAGACCTGGGGACGGAGCCCCTGAAGCGGGTCGAGGTTGAGGACTTCCCGGCGGTGGTCATGGACGACTGCGAAGGCCGCGACCTGCTAGAGGAAGGCCGGAAGCAGTGGCGAGACCTCTCGAAGCTCGGAAGCTACAAGCCAAGCGAAAAGGTCGTTGTCGCCAGCGGGTAACAAGGGATACTCCTTTCAATCCAACGCGCTAGGGCCTATAAAGGTAGAGGACCGGCGAAGGGGTCAGCAGGCCGGCCGGCAGCGGAGGTAAGCGAAGGTGGGACTGTTCGACAAGCTCTTCGGTGGGGGAAAAGCAAAGCAGCAGGCAGTAGCGGTGGAAGCGCCGCCTTGCCCGCACTCCGTCCTCGTCCCCAGATGGGATAGCGTCGAGGACATGGGCAAGGCCGACAAGGCGACGCGCTACATGTGCGAGGCGTGCCACGAGATGTTCACGCCGGAGCAGGCCCGGCAACTCCAGGAGTCCATTGCCGAGCGGATGCAGGAGTCGCTGGAGGAAATCAAGTCCAGCGAGGGCTCGGAGAGCAGCTCGTAACGGAAGCAAGCAGGAGGCGCTAGCGCCGCCCGGAGAGCCGGTTTGAGGCTGGCCACGTCTCCAGGGAGCGATCAGGCAGCCGTGCGGCTTAGGCGCGCCTTCGGGAGATTCGTCAGAAGCAGCGTGGCGCCGGACAGGCCAACCAGCGCGGCAGCCAGGATGAACGTGCTTCGGAGCCCCTCCGCGTCGGCGAGGACGCCGGAGAGCGTGGGCGAAAACGCACCCACGAAGCTCGAGGCGTAGATCAGGGACACGATTGTCGACTGCATCGACTCCTCGGTGAGTTCGCTCGCCGCCGAGATCAGAATGGCGTGCAGGGAGAAGAGAAACGTGCCCAAAAGCAGAATCACGAGCGCAAGCTGCAGCTTCCCGTCCGCGGCGGGCAGGAGCAGAAGCAGAAGCGCGAACATGAAGAGCGCGGGCACGAGGACGCGCTTGTAGCCCAGGCGATCCGCCAGGAAGCCCATGAGCGGCTGCGAACCGATGCCGACCACCTGTGCCATGGAGATGAAGGCGCCCGTGAGCGCGGCCGAATAGCCCAGGTCCTCCTTCAGGTAAACGGGCAGGAAGACGGTGGCGGTTGCCTGACCCACCGTACGAAGGGCGGTGGCCGTGCAGATCATGACGATCGCGCGCTGGCGCAGCAGCTTGACGAAGGAGCCGAAGTACTCGCCAAAGGAGCGGGCTCCTTCGGCGTGGCGCGCGCTGTCGTCTTTCAGGAGGGTCCACATCACGAACGCAGCTAACAGCGCCGGCACTACGCTCAGCCGCAGCACGTCCTCGTAGTACAAGACGGCCACGAGCCCGCCGGCAAGGAGTGGCCCGGTGGCTTCGCCCAGACTGCCGCCGGCGCCGTGCAGCGAGATCATGAACGCTCGCATGGAGGTGAAGCGCCGCGACAAGGCGCCTATAGCGGGCGGATGGTAAAGGGACGGGCCGATGCCGACGAGTAGCATCACCGGCAGCAGCGCCGCGTAGGACCCAGCGATGCCGAGCAGGAAATAAGAGATGCCGGTCAGCGCCAGCGAGATGCCGAGCATGATGGCGGTCAGGCGGGTGAAGCGGTCGCCCAGATAGCCGGAGGTCATCGTCGATCCCCAGCTGGACGTTTGCTGGACTGTGGCCAGCGTGCCGTACTGCGTCGAGGAAAGCGCCATGCCGTCCTTGATCTCCGGCAGGAGCACCGACGACAGTGCGGCGATGTAAACGTGCTTGAGGGCGTGGCCCAGGATGATGGTGGCAGCGAAGCGGTTGATGGCTGATTTGCGAGTCGCGGGGGCCTGAGGAGTGACGACCGCCTGAGTCATAAGTCCCTGAACCTATTGCACCACAACATATCTCGAAGCCTAGCGCGGACGCCCGTGAGCGTCCAGAAGGGCGGCTCCCAAGGCAGCCCGCGCCCATCCTTAGGAATAAGGCGCTATTCCGGCCTCGGTGCGCACGGTCCGTCATGGCGCGGGGCCTTCGCTATCATGGAGGCGTGACCGCCAACGGAAAGACCGTCCTGGTCGTCGACGACGAGCCGACCCTCGTCGCGACCCTGAAGTACAACCTCGAACGCGAAGGATATCGGGTCGTGACCGCCGGAGACGGCGAGAAAGCCCTCGCGCTCGCGCGATCGGAGCGCCCGGACCTTATGATCCTCGACCTGATGCTGCCCTCCCTCGACGGGCTCGAGGTCTGCCGCATCCTCCGCCGCGAGATGAGCCTGCCGATTCTCATGCTCACCGCCCGGGCCGGCGAGTTTGACAAGGTGGTGGGGTTGGAGATCGGGGCGGACGACTACGTCACGAAGCCCTTCAGCACGCGAGAGCTCCTGGCGCGCGTGCGGGCCTTGTTCCGGCGCACCGCGCCCTTCGATCAGGAGTCCCTCGAGAGCGGCAACCTTCGCATCGACCTGAAAAGGCGAGAGGCGACGCTCGACGGCAACCTCCTCGAGCTGAAGCCCAAGGAAATGGAGCTCCTCATCCACTTCATGCGCAACCGCGGCCGAGCATTCACGAGGGAGCAGTTGCTGCGGGACGTTTGGGGCTACGACTTCTACGGTGACTCCCGTACGGTGGACGTCCATGTGAGCTGGCTGCGCCAAAAGATCGAAGCCCAGCCGGGGAAGCCGGTGCGCATCCTCACCGTGCGGGGCGTCGGCTACCGCTTCGAGGGTTAGTTGACGGTCAAGACCGCGAGCCTTGTTTTCGGGGGCGCGCTATCTCTTGCGGCCGCCCTGGGTATCGGGTTTGGGTTGGGCGGCCCGTTTTTGGCCGGCCTGGCCGTGGGCCTGGCAATCGGCGGCGCTGCGGCTGCCATTTTCCTGCTCAAGCCGCTTCTGCACGCGAGGAAGCTTGCCGGGCAGATCGCGGCCGGAGACTTCGCCGCCCGCTTCCCCTCCCGGCCCGCAGGCCCGGCGGGGAGGCTGGCCGAGTCCCTCAATCGGATGGCAGAACGGGTGCAATCTCAGATGGCGCTTGCGTCAGAGGAGCGCAATCGCCTGGCTGCTGCCCTGAACAGCAGCATCGATCCGGTCGCTGCCCTCGACCCGGAAGGACGGGTATTGTTCGCGAACGTCGCCTTCGAGCGGCTCTTCGGCAGGACCCTGGCCGAAATCGAAGGCAAACCCTTCGTCTGGGTGGTGGCTGATGCAGCCGTGATCGACGCGGTGCGCGCCAGCCGCGAGCAAGGGGCCCGCCAGATCCACACGATCGAACGGCCGGGAAAGCAGTTTCTTCAGGTGTCTACGACTCCGATCGCCGGCGGCGGCGATTGGGCTGTGCTCGTCGTGTTCCATGACCTGACGGATGTAAAGCGAACCGAGCAAGTCCGGAGGGACTTCGTGGCGAACGTCTCGCACGAGCTGCGGACGCCGCTCGCCGCGTTGAAATCCGTGGTGGAGACGCTGACGGAAGGAGCCCTCCAGGACGAGTCCGTCGCCCTCGAATTCCTGCGCCGCGCCGATAGCGAGGTGGACCGGCTGGTGCAGCTGGTGGAGGAGCTGCTGGAGCTGTCGCGGATCGAATCGGGGGAGCAGCCGCTGGTCCTCCGGCCCGTGGAGGCGGCGCAGCTACTGGCGGACGCGGTGGAACGGCTGCGGCCGCAGGCCGAGCGCGGCGGACTGACGCTGACCGCCGACATCTCTCCCGACCTGGGCCACGCGAATATCGACGGCGCTCGCATCGAGCGGGCCGTCCTGAACCTGCTCAACAACGCCATCAAATTCACGCCGCCGGGCGGGCGCGTGACGCTCCGGG
>DATMBD010000316.1:0-2889 GCA_035559355.1 Dehalococcoidia bacterium | reverse complement strand
CCGCCGCTTCAGCTCCTCTGCCAGGAGGCGCGCGTGGCGCCGCTCATCGTTCACCTGGGTCTTGAGCCCGCTCTTGATCTCGAAGTCCTTGGCGGAGGCCGCCCAGGCCTCCATCAGCTCGACGCTCCGGACTTTGACCTGCCAGAGCCGCGACAACACCTCCAGCAGAGCGTCCTCCGAATACTCAGAGCGCCGATAGAATCGATTCATGATCCCCCACCTGCCCTAACCATCGGCAGGGTGGCGCAATCCTGTAGCCCTGAAGCAAAACGCTAAATTACGTGGCGGCGGCCGGCCAGGCGCAACTGCTGGACGGGAGTCAGCTCCCGTTTGGGCATCCGGGCGGCGCGGCGTTCCGCCTTCGCCTGCTCCAGCGCCATTTCCGCCGCCGCCAGGAGCTCCTCGCGGCTGCTCCCGTCTTCCGGATAGGAGACGATGGCGAAAGACGCCGAGGCGCCGGTCAACTCCTGAGAGTCGCTTTCGAACACGGACAGGTCAGCCAGCCGGTCGACGAGCTGGCTCGTGAGCTCCACCGCCATGGCCCGATGCGACTCCGGCAGCAGGATCGCGAATTCGTCGCCGCCGACGCGGGCTACGATTTCCGGCAGCGCGACCGACCCGGCCAGCGTCATGGCCACGGAGCGGAGAAGGCGGTCGCCCATGGTGTGACCGTAATTCGCGTTGAACTCGCCGAAGTCGTCGAGGTCAAGGAAGATGACGGAAAGGCCGCGGCCGAAGCGCCGTGCCCGCACGACCTCGCCTTCCAGAGTCTCCAGGAAGTAACCCCGGCTGTGGGCCCAGGTTACGGGGTCGATGCCGCCAAACCGCGTCGTTTCTTCGCCAGCTATCAGGGCTTTGAGCGCCAGCGTGCAGTGGCCGGCGGCCAGCTCCAGAACCTCGACGTCCGGGTCGCGGCCGGAGAAGAGGAAGACGCTCAAGCCAAACGATTCGCCCTCCATCACTAGGGGAACGACGGCCACCTTGCTCACCTCCAGGTGGCTGCGGAGCTGGTCGCAGGCCTCTTTCGAGAGCACGTCCCCGAAGACCTGCCGCAGGTCCTCCGTGACGGTGACTTCGCCGCTCTCCATCACCGCCCTGAGCCAGCTGCGGATGGGCAGCGGGAACTCGAGGTCGGCCAAGTTCTCGTTCGCCGCCATGGAGGCTTGTTCGAGGCCGGGGTCGTCAATCGATGCGAGCTGCGCCGCCGTCAGCACCTCGCGCCGTCGATCCAGGAGCAACGGATAGGTGACAATGGCGCCTGTCACCCGCGGGGCCCTCTCCAAAAACAGGGAGAGCATTTCCTCCATGGTGCCGGCGCTGTGCAGGAAGAGGCTGAGGACGGCCAGCTCGTGCAGGCGGTCGGCCTGCTCCTGGATAGCCTCGCGCGACAGGCCGTGCTCGAAGCGGCGATCGGTCCGCGTCGCCTGCCGCAGGCTGTTCGGGTCAAGACCCTGGGGCCGCTTGTTGTCCCGCTTCGCGAACAGCCTCACGCCCCTACTCCCTGCCGAGGTCCACCGAGAGACGCACGCCGTCCGACTGCACGCGGCAGCTACGCCCGAAGACCTGCTCGACCGCCTTCGACATCTCCTCCCGGGAGGGGACGTTTGCTCGGGCGCTCAGCCCGATAGTCACGCTGTGCGGCGTGTAATTGAGGAGCGCCGCGTTCTCGCCGCAATCGATGCGCTTCAGCGTTTCATAGACGCGCGCTAGCTCGACGCGCCCGTCCTGGTCCTTGATGACGATGACCGGCGGTCCGGAGGTCTCGACTTGCGCCGAGGGCCAGTCCGAAAACGCAAACCGGCTAAGGTCGGAGGCCTTCTCAGTCTCCCCTGCGCGCTCGAAGCGCGGCTCCGGCTCGCGGTGCAGCGTAGTCCCTGCCAGCTCCGCCCGCGCGGCTTCCACTGCCCGTCGGACTTCCTCCCGGCGCGCGTCTTCATCCGGATCGAGGCCGGGCATGGGCTCCCGGCCCTCCGCCTCGTACTCGCCCTCGAAGCCAAGAGACCCGAAGCCGGAAGCAAGCTCGCCTCGCATTTGGGCAACTATCTTCGCGACCTCGTTACGGCGGGCAGCGTCCTCGTCGCTGGCAGGCCAGCCCTGCGCGGCATCGGCTTCGCGGCGCTCAGACTCAGAAATGGCAGTTTCCAGCCCCCCGTCTTCGACGCCCTCCGTTTGAAGGGTGACATCGACGAGCTGCAAGGGCCGCAGCACCGGCCAGGAGCCCTCGCTCGTCGCGTCGACATCCATGCTCCCGTTTTCCAGTTCGGCCCGGATCTCGGCGACAGTGCGGCTCACTTCCTCCCGCACCCGGTCGGGCTCGTCCTCGGCAAGGACGAAAGCGGGCCCGCCGGCAGCAGTTTTGTCCTCGGCCGCTTCGTAGCCATCGAACTTCCAGTCGGGAGCGGCCTCGCTGGGCGGCTCGGCGAGCGCCGGTCGCGGTTCGAACGCCGCCAGCCGGGCCAGGGCCGTCCTCAGCTCGGCGAGAGTCGCCTGCGCGCTCTCTACCCGCTGTTCGAGGTCTCGCACGAGGGCGTTCCAATCTGAGCCGAAATCGGAGGAGAAGGTCAGGTCTCCGGACATGCCTGTTCCTTAGCGTGAGATGAAGTGCTGTCTCCTAGATATTGTCGGCCGGGCGTTGGTATTTCCTGATAGAGGGCCGGGGCGCAGAATCAGGCATTTCCGCTGGCCTCGAGCGGCGGGTCGTCGCCTGAGCTCGTCCAGAAAGATGCTGTGCACCAGAATGGATGAGGTGGGGACGACGATATGGAGTCCCAATGCAGGTATACGGCTCGATCCTGCCTGGCGCTGCTACGGTCGCAAGGCTGTTGCCGCAGCAGGCAGCAGCTGCGCGGCGCCAGACGGCGCTGGCGAGAAAGGATGTTGGGCTTTCAC
>DATMBD010000315.1:0-2213 GCA_035559355.1 Dehalococcoidia bacterium | reverse complement strand
GACACGTCCGGGGCTTCGCCTTTGGTTCCTTTTGTCCCCCCGCTCTCACGGCAGCGCGTGGGCGCTGAAGAACTCCTAGAGCAGCGCGCTGGCGTCCATCTCACGCCCATTCATGACCAAACGGGTGTCACGGCGTGGACCACCTCACCCCCGCTGCCTCCCGCTCCTCTCCAGCCTGGGGCGAGGGGCTGCCGCCGGACGGTCCTTCTTCGATTTGGAGCGAGCCGACTTGGCCGCGGATACCGCGGGCTGCGCCATGCCGACGAGCGTCGTCGCTCAGTCGACGATCGCCTGGTAGACGAGGACGCGGATGTCGCGGCTGAAGGTGTTCTGGTTCGGCGGCGCAAACATTTGAGTCATGAACACGGCGGCCAGCCCGTCCCGCGGCGACACGTAGAAGTGGGTGGAAGCCGCACCCGACCAGTAGAACTCGCCCGGGCTTCCCAGCACCTGCGCCTCGGCAGGATCGAGGAGAACGGCAAAGCCGAGCCCGAAACCGACGCCGCGCTGAAGCGTAAAGCCCGGCATCGGCTGACGGAGGTCGGCGAGTTGGCGGCCGCCCGGCAGGTGGTTCAGGGTCATGAACTCCAGCGTGCGTTTGCCGATCACGCGGACGCCGTCGAGTTCGCCGCCGTTGGCCAGCATCTTGGCGAACCGCACATAGTCGGCGGCGGTGCCGCAAAGCCCGCCGACGCCGGAGAAGTACGTGC
This sequence comes from Dehalococcoidia bacterium, assembly GCA_035559355.1. Taxonomy (GTDB): domain Bacteria; phylum Chloroflexota; class Dehalococcoidia; order DSTF01; family WHTK01; genus WHTK01. The sequence continues at coordinate 1,503 of DATMBD010000315.1, read as the reverse complement.
CGCCGGCGGCGAACTGGCTCGTGCGCGGGTCGTCCTGCAAGACGTAGCGCTTGCCGCCGGCGCCCTCGCCCGGCTGATAGCAGGCCGCGAACCGGCCCAGCTTGTCCGGCGGCACGTAAAAACTCGTGTCATTCATGCCTAGAGGACGGAAGACGCGCTCTTCCAGGTATGCGTCCAGCGGCTTGCCGCTCAGGACCTCGACGAGGTAGCCGACGACGTCCGTGGAGACGCCGTAGATCCAACGCGTGCCCGGGTCCGCCTGTAAGGGAAGGCTCCCGAGCTTTTCGATCGTGTCTTGAAGCGTCCCCTCGTGGCCGATGCCGGGCACGCCCGCGCGCTGGTACAGCTGGGCGATCACGTCATCTGCGCCGAACCGGATGCCCGGCGAGGAAAGACCTCCCATATGCGTGAGGAGGTCGCGCACGGTCATTTCGCGGGATGGTTCGCGCGTCTCGAACCGGTCGACGCTGCCGCCGTCGAAGACCCTGAGGCCCTTGAATTCGGGGATGTACTTGGATGCCGGGTCGTCCAGCTGGAAGCGGCCTTCTTCGTAAAGTTGCATGAGGGCCAGGCTGACGATCGGTTTCGTCATGGAGTAGATGCGAAAGATCGCGTCCGCCGTCATCGGCTTGCCGGCCTCGTCGTCCATCGAGCCGCAGGTCTCGAAATGGACGACCTTGCCCTCGCGGGCGACCACGGTGATCGCGCCCGGGATCTGGCCCTCTTCGACGTACTCCTCGACGCGCCGCGAGAGGTTTCGGAGCCGCGCCGAGGAGAGCCCGACTTCCTCCGGCTCCGCTTCGATTGCGTTCAATACCGAGGTTGTCGCTACCATTTCATCCTCCTCGCTTGCGGCGGAGATCCTCAGGCCGGGCCCCTTTCGCCTGCGCACTCGCGCCGGCGGAAGGCGAGCCGGCGCTCAGCCTCGCATGCGGTTGGCGATGATCTTCGTCGGGGTCATGAGGATGTTGACGCGCTTGCCCATCGGCCGGGGCGGCGCAGGGGGAGCGCCGCCGGGAGGGCTGGCGGGCCGCGGCGGAGGCTGGCGGGGTCCGAAGCGCTCCTGCAGCTTGGCCATCTCTGCCTCGTCCTCGACGAGTTGGGCCGTGCCGTAGACAACCACGTAGCCGCGCCCTTCCGTCACAACCAGCGAGCAGCCCGGGTTACGGCGGAGATTCCTCATCTTGAATGAGGTCGCCTGCCCGCCGAGGAGGAACTGCTTGCCGTCGTACTGGTAACCGATGTAGGACTGCTGCGGCGAGCCGTCCTTGCGGCCGGTGGCGAAGACGCACAGGCTGTGGTCTTTGAGAAACTGCGTCACTTCTTCCGGGCTTGGTTCCTGCTGCGTCGTCATGGGCTTGGTCTCCTCACGTCAGGTTCGGTGGATAGAAGCGGTCCGGGGTGAGGAGAAGGACTACCCGCTGCTCCTCGCGGAGGCGGCGCGCCATCTCCTCGTCCGTTTCGTTCCGTGTCGAGATTAGCTTCAGGCGCTCCAGGTTGAGC
>DATMBD010000314.1:0-2370 GCA_035559355.1 Dehalococcoidia bacterium | reverse complement strand
GCGGGCGGCACGGAGCTCGGCGGCGATGTGCGGACGCCGCGCTTTGAGCTCCTGCAGCTCCCGTTCGAGAGCGGCTTTGCCTTCAGGCGTCAGCTTCACTTCCGGCCTAGCTTCGGCTGCGGAGTTGCTGCGTGGCTTGGCCAGTCCCCTGCGCAGACGCACGTGGCTGACCATGCGTTCCGGCAGGATCTTCTGCTTGTGGGCAAAGGCGAGGAAGTTCTTCAGGCACTCGGCGCGCTCGGCCGCATTCGGCGAGTTCGCGCCGAAGGACTCGACGTAGGCTTCGATATCAGCCGGCCGCAGGTCGGCAGCCGGCCGGTCTTCGCCGAACCACCGGGCGAAACGCAGCGCCTCTTGTCCTTGAAAGTACTTGCCCGGGGGGAGCGACTGCCCGAAGAGCCGGGCGGCGTCGCTCATGGAATGCTTCTCTTCAGCCACCGAGTCGATTCTAGGAATCGGCCGGAATCCGTGTCAAACCGTCTGGCTGCTAGGATGGGCCGTGTCCAACGGGCCAGATTCGCTTGCGGCGCTGCCCGGGTTCAGGCTGTCGGAGCTCGCTCTCCGACGCCTGCAGCAGTACCGAGACGCCCTCGCCGGCGCGCCCTTCAATCTGACGTCGCTGAGGGACCGGGAGCCGCAGGCGCTCGAGCGCCGCCATCTGGCCGAGTCGCTCGCCTTCGGCCAGCTGTTGGCGCGGCGGGGCTTGCTCACGCCCGGCGTGCGGCTTCTCGATCTCGGCGCCGGGGCCGGGCTACCCGGGATCCCGCTCAAGATCGCTTGGCCGGACATCGATCTCACGCTGCTGGAGTCGGTGGGCAAGAAGTGCCGGTTCCTGGAGGACGTGGTCCGCCGCCTCGGGCTGGAAGCGAAGGTAGTCGAGGCGCGCGCGGAGGACGCAGGCCGGGACCCCCGCTATCGGGAGGCGTTCGACTTGGTCGTAGCCCGCGCCGTGGCGCCGCTGCCGGTCCTGCTCGAGTATTCGCTGCCGCTGTTGCGGGTGGGAGGGCAGTTGGCCGCCATCAAGGGCTCGGCTGCCCTCCGTGAGGTGGAAGACTCCGGCGCGGCGCTGGCGGCCCTGGGCGGCCGCCTCGTTGACATTGATGTGTTCCGGGCGCCGGGAGGCATGGAGCTGCGGGCGGTCCTGGTGGGGAAGGATTTTCCTACGCCGGAGCGCTACCCGCGCCGGGCGGGCATCCCGGCGAAGCGGCCGATTCAATGAGGGGCTCGTGCTAGAATGCGCACGGCCTGCGACGTCCTCTTCGGAGGGCGCTTTCTTCTATAGCGGTAGCGATTGGCTGGCGGCCTACTGCGGCTGGGCAGCCTTCGGCGCGGGAGGTGAGTGCCATCGCAGACTTCCAGCAGATCCTTGCCTGGCTGAGGCGCCTCGCCAACCTCGACACCCGCGTATTCGATGAAGTCAGGACCAATCCCACGGCAACCATCCCCGGCGTCATAGTCGCGGCTGTTGCGATCTTCATCTCCGGAATCGGGGGCTGGTTGTGGTGGGTTGTCGAAGATTACGGCCGCGCCAGCGACATCTTCGTCAATTCGGCCCTGATCGGGTCGCTCCTGGCCGTCGTGCTCTGGGTGCTAGTCTGGCTTGGCATCGTCTACGTCGTGCTGACGCAGGTCTTCCGGGAGCGGGCTTATGTCGAGCAACTGCTGCGGGTGATGGGACTGGCGGCGTCGCCGCTGGCGCTGATGGGGCTGATGTTCGTCCCAGGCCTGTCCCTGGCCATCGGCCTGGCGTCGCTGGCGCTGACCTTCGGGCTGACGAACATCGCCATCCGCAGCGTAACGACGGCGGATCCCGCCCGCATCCTGGTCGCGAACCTCGGAGGCTTCTTCGTGTGGGCGGCGGCTTTGGCGCTGCTGGCGTCGGCGGGTGCGTCGTCGGTGGAGCCGCACGCGCCCGGCATCTTCCTCTACCACTCGATAGCTGGCATCGCGGGCGACATCCTGAGCATCACGGGCTGAGCCCGATATCGAGAAAGTCGAAAACGACGGCCCCGGCACGAAACAACCTTGGCGGATGAATCACACCCTGCGAGGCCCCATGGTCGGGGCCGGCGATGCGCCAGGCGCGGCTGACAGATGGCGCGTTGGGTTGTGTTTTGGCGCTTCTCGGGCGGTCCCACGGCCGTTGGCTTTCGGCTGGCCATGCGCGTCTGGCCTGAAGGCTTCCGGATTTGCTACTCTGCGAGTGTCCCGGACGGGGCTGTAGCTCAATTGGGAGAGCGTTTGACTGGCAGTCAAGAGGTTAGGGGTTCGAGCCCCCTCAGCTCCACCATTCCGCTTGACTCTCCGTGCCGGTCTGGCCGGGGCGGAGCTATAATTTGGCAGACGCGAGCGGGGCGGTTCCAGTCCTTT
>DATMBD010000313.1:0-4687 GCA_035559355.1 Dehalococcoidia bacterium | reverse complement strand
GGCAGCTCCGCAGCCGCCCCGGCGGGACCCCGGGGTTCGGACTCGAAGCCGGCCGGCGGTGGAGGCGGCGCTTGGGTTGGGGCGGGGGTCGGCTCCTCCGGTCTGGCAGGCGGGATGGGGCTCTGGACGGTGAGCAGCGGCGCCGCGGAGGACTTCGGGGCCAGGCCTCGCCGCAGGATGAGCGGCGGCTGGTAAGGCAGGGTCGCGCCTTTGGGCGAAACGCGATCGATGGCGCGACTGCCGCGACGCTGCAGCAGCACCCCCAGCGTGAACCCGGACGCGACCTTGGTGGGGCGAAGGGAGGCGACGGTGCGGGGGACGTGGCGTTGCAGCCGCCTGGACGACTCGGCGAACCAGTCTCGCAAGCCTATCCCGCGCCGGCCTCCGGGGTCGTTCGCCATCCTAAATCCTCAGGAAGCCGTTGTGGGCCAGCTCGAACGACTCGATGGCGATGTCGTTCGATTCGGCCTGGAGGGTTGGGCCGCTCCACTTGACGGGGAAGGCGTCGATGAAGTGCCAGCTCTGGATCTCGTTTAGCTGGGAATCGACCAGCTTGATCGTGACCGGCTTGCGAACGCGCGGCTCCCGCCGGAGGACCTTGAGGAACCAATCGTAGAGCTCGGTGGAATGGGTAACGCCGTGCTTGAGGGTGATGTTGCCGTAGTCGGCCCGGCCAGGGAATTTGAAGGTCGTGTGGTTGGAGCCGCCCTCCTCCCACTTCTCGGTGGCGATCGTGGCGCTGAGGCCGCTGCACTCGGAGAAGGAAGCGATGATCGTGCCGTCCACTTCGACGGTGAAGCGAGGCGTAGTGGCAAGCGGTTCGAAGCTGTGGGGGCCTGCGAGCGTCGCCATTGGTTACCTCCAGGCCGCCGCCACGCGGCCGCGGCGTTCCTGCAAGCGCAGGGCGTCGCGCTGAAAGAGACGGTAGACCCTGCGGGCCAGCTCCTCGATCTCGGCAGGAGTGAGAGGGCGCTGAGGCGCCGGGTTGTGGGCCGGGAGCGGGGAGGCGGATTCGTCTGCCACTTAGATCACCACCATTGAGCTTTCTTCTTCGTTCATGCGCTCGTTAATGCGACTGATCTCCTGGGCCCAACGGCGCCGGTCACCGTGCTCCAGCGCGAGGATGTGCTCGAGCGGCCAGTGGAAGTGGTAGGCGATGAACGCTACTTCTTCGTGGAGCCGCTCGTCCGGATAGACGAGCGGCTCCCACGCGTGCCCGAGACGACGGAAGGCGACCTCGTCGTCTTCGGGCAGGCCGCCGGCGCCGCCGGCCCCTAGGCTAAAGGGGCTACGGTCTCCGCCTCGCTTCCGAGCTCCATAGGCTGGAAGCGCTCGCCGCAGGAAGGACACCGTACGGTGCCCGCCTCGTCGGCGGCGAGCTCGTTCTTCTGCCGGTAGAGCTCCTGGAGGAAAGCGAGGTCCGACGTAAACAGCCCTTCCACGATGCCGGTATCGATCGCCGGCAGGGTCCCCAGCTGAGTGATGACGCGCGTGAGGAGGATGATCGTGTGATAGGCGCTGTTCTGGCGGACGCGGGGGTCCCGCAGAGGCGCGATTTCATCGATGGCCGTCGCCAGCCGCATGCGCCCCTTGCGGTGGAGATTTCCCGCGCGGTCCACGTATCCCCGCGGGAGCGTGAACTCGAACTCCGTCTGGAGCATTACTTCGACCTCACGAGCCCTTCATGCGTGAGCGTGAGCTCTTCTATGGCAACGGCGTTGTTCGTCGTGTTTACGTCCGGACCCTTCCACTTGGAGGGCCAGGCGCGCTTGAAGTCGAAACGGGCCACCTCCTCGCCCATGGCGTTGTACATGACGATGGAACCGTCCTTGCGGGCCTCGTCCATCTTGCCGTCGATGACCTTCTGCCGCCATTCGAAGAGCTGAATGGAGTCCGTGAGGCCCTTCTTGAGGGTGATGTCTGCCCACTTGAGGTTGCCGGGCTGCTTGACGATCAACTGCTTGCCGCCCTTGCCGACCTCGCGGTGTTCGATGACGTCATGGCTGCTTTCGAAGCCTGAGGCTTCGCGGAAGGTGGCTTCCTCCAGCCCCTGGACCTCGAGGGCGAAGTGATGGACGACTTGCGGGTCCTTCAGCCCTTCAATCGCTAGTCTTGGCACTGCTCAGCTCCTTTCTCCTGAACCTGGCGGGGGCTACTCTGCCGCCCCCGGCGTGATCTGGCGGATGTGGAAGATGACGAACTCGGCCGGCTTCACTGGCGCGATGCCGATCTCGCAGACCATCATGCCGGCGTCGATGATCTCGGGCGGGTTGGTCTCGCGGTCGCATTTGACGTAGAACGCCTCGTCGGCCGTGACGCCGAAGAGGGCGCCGGTTCCCCAGACGCGAGTGAGGAAAGCGGATATGTCGCGCCGGACGCGGGCCCAGAGGCTGTCGTCGTTGGGCTCGAAGACAACCCACTGCGTGCCCTGGTCGATGGACTCCTTGATGAAGTTGAACAGGCGCCTGACGTTGATGTAGCGCCACTCCGATGCCGCCTCGGCAAGCGTGCGAGCGCCCCAGACGCGGATGCCCCGGCCGGGGAAGGACCGAATGCAGTTGATGCTGTGGACGTTGAGGTTGCCCAGCTCCGTCTGCGTCAGGTGCGTCTCCAGGTCGATGACGCCCAGGAGTTCCTCGTTGGCGGGGGCCTTGTGGACGCCGCGGCGGTCGTCGGTCCGGGACCAGAGGCCGGCGATGTGGCCGCTGGGAGGCATGAAGATCGTCTGGCGCGAGGCCGGGTCGTCGACCTTGATCCAGGGATAGTAGAGGGCGCCGTAACCGCCGTCGGAGACGAGGTTGGCGACCTTCATCTTCCAGTCGTCCACCTCCTGGGGGCTCATGCCGGGCGGGCAGTCCAGGATGGCGACGCGGTCCTCCATGCGGGCGCAATGGGCCAGGATCGCCTTCTGGAGGCCGATGACGCCTTCCATGTCCAGGAGGCCGTCCTGGTAGGCCTTCATGATGTCCGGCGTGACCACCATGGTGACGTCGTCCAGGGCTTCCAGGCCCTCGATGCCGCTGCGGCTGGCAACGTCACCCTGAAAGTCGGCGGGCACGAGCGCCGTCATGGACTCGCTGCCGCCCGAGAGCTGGTAGGTCTGGGGGGCGGGCCGTCGCTCCGCCAGGGAAACGCCGCGCGGCGCTAGGTCCTCAAGGCGGATGAACTTGGAGCCGGTTTCCGGGTTGTTGACGACGTCCACGGCGTTGCGGGGATCGCCGCGGCGCAGGCTGAGGCTGTCGAAGACCTCCGGCATGCGGCCCGGGGCGCTGATCGTGAGGCGGAAGCGGCCGCCTTCGGCCTCGCCGCCCGACTCGCCGCCCTCGGGGGCCGGCGCCGCCTCCACGTCTGCGACTTCGATCGTGATGTCGTTGCCTTCGGCCCCGGGGAGGAGCGAGGTCACCCGCAGGGACTCGATGGCAGTGGCGGCCCGGCCCGGCAGGGCGACAGCGGCTGGCTGGCTGACGACTTCGCCACCGACGCGGATGACCCAGGCGTTGCCTCCCCCATTGGCGAAGAAGCCGTAAACGGCCAGGGGCGTGTAGCCGTTGCGGATGAAGCCGCCAAAGGTGTTCTGGTACTGGGTCCAGTTGGTAACGCGCACGGGCGTGTTTGTCGGCCCCTTCTCCGTGAAGCCGACGAACGCCGCCACGGCCGTGCCGACGCCTTCGATGGGCCGGCTTCCGCTCGGCACCTCCTCTACGTAGACGCCTGGTGCTTGATAGGTTGTAGGCACTAGCCTCCTCCTTCCGCGGACGATCTTTCGTCCCTGCGCCGCGACCGCCTGCGTGGCGTCTCGCCCGATGGCTCGCCGCTGCCGTTCGCGGGCGACGCTGGTTCAGGCCGCGGCGGCTCGGGCAGCTGCAACGGGTCGTCGCCGGGCAGCGTGGCTTCGAGCTGATAGAAGACGCCTTCGTAGTCCACGAAGACGTCTTTGACACCCGGGGTGATGGAGCGCAGGAGGTATTCGCCCCGCGCATTCGTGGTCGAAGAGGAGTAGTCCACGCGAACCACGGCGCCGACAACCGGCTGGCCGCCGCGCACGATGCGCCCTTCCCAGCGGATGGGCTTTCGCGACGGCGGCCGCCAGGAGGGCGAGTCCATGTTCACGTCCCGCGAGCGGACCGGCGGCGTCGTGTAGTCGACGTCCAGCTCCAAGGGCACCGTGACCTTCACGCGCACCGAAGGATGGAGATCGTTGTCGAGCACACTCCAGATGTCGACGACGTCCTTGAAGTTCTCCGGCTGGGCGACCTCGGTGGTGACCTCGATACCGTCGGCGAGAGAGCCCTGCAGGACGGAGCTAGGGAGGACGGGGTGGCGAAAGAGCACGCGGGCCGCTCCGGTGAGCAGGCGGTGCTCGTCTTCCACCTCGTTGGACCAGGCCGTGACCATGTATGTGCAGTCGAGGCGTACAGGGGGGCGGCGGGTGGTGACGGAGCCGTTGCTGCGACTGTTGTGCCAAGGCTGCCCGCGTACGTCCGGGTTCTCCTGGATGTTGTAGAGGTACAGGCTGAGGGTGGGTTTCGTCAGGCGCGAACGGAATTCGCGGTTGGGCACGTCAAAGCTGATATCGAAACCGTCGGGCTCGATGCGCTCGACGACTCGAGGGAGGTCCTCGATGAGCAGTGCCCTGAGGCTCAGGTCGAGTTCATTCAGCATTGTTCGGCGCCGATTCTAGGAAGCG
>DATMBD010000312.1:0-2416 GCA_035559355.1 Dehalococcoidia bacterium | reverse complement strand
GTCGGCCGAGAGAGTGAGTAGCGTACCGGCGCCGGCGATCAGGAACAGGGCGCCGATCACAGCCGAGGGATAGTAGCCGAAGCGCAGGATCACGCGGCCTCCCAAGATGCTCCCGAGCGGCCAGCTGACCGACATCGGCAGGGCGACGAGGCCGGCGTCGAAGGCCGTGCCCCCGAAGACGCCCTGCACGAACAGGGGCAGGTAGGACGAGACCCCGAACATCATGCCGCCGCCGATGAATACCGCCAGGCAGGACACGGCGATGACCTTGTTGCTGAACAGCCACATCGGCAGGGCGGGCTCCTTGGCGCGCCGCTCTTGGAGGACGAAGACCGCGAGCAAGACGGCTGCCGTGCCGAATAGCGCCAACGTCTCCGGTCCCGTCCATCCGTAGGACTTCACGCCCTGCAACAGGCCCAGCAGGAGAGCGATCACGCCGCCGGACAGCAGGATCGTGCCCCAATAATCGATGACGTGCTCGTGCTTCTCCGGCCGCTCGTGAAAGTAGCGGCTGATGAGCGTTACGGCGAGCAAACCGATGGGCAGATTGATGAAGAACACCCATCTCCAGCTCAGGCCTTCCGTGAGCAGGCCGCCCAGGGCCGGCCCCGCCAGGCTGGTCACGCCCCAGACACTGCTGAACAGCCCCTGTAGCTTCGCGCGCTGTTCAATGGAAAAGCTGTCCCCGATGATCGTCATCGTGATCGGCTGGATGGCGCCGGCGCCCAGTCCCTGTACGCCACGGAAGACGATCAGCTCCTCCATGCTCCCGGCCACGCCGCAAAGGACCGAGCCCACGAGGAAGGTGGCGCAGCCGAAAAGGAGAATCGGCTTGCGGCCGTAGAGGTCCGCCAGCTTGCCGTACAGGGGCACGGTGACGGTGGAGGCGAGCAGGTAGATCGAGAACACCCAGCTGAAGAGCGAGATGCCGCCCAGGTTGCCGACGATGGTCGGCGCGGCGGTCGCAACTACCGTGCTGTCCAGCGCCGCAATGGCGATGGAAGCCATGAGCGCTATGACGAGGAGGACTCTCTCCACGGGCCGCCTTTCGAACTATGGCTCATCGACGCGTATCAGACGCGAGCGTCCCAACTCATCGATTATAAGGGGCCTCACGATTACGGCCGACGGGAGGCGCTTGCTTTCGCCGGAGCGTCACGGCAAGCTAGGCGCGTTCCGGAGGTACAGAAATGGCGCCGAAAGTAGTCATGCCCACCACCGGGGTGCGCAATCAACAGATCGCGGAGCTGCTCCAGGCCGCGGGCTGCGAGGTCGTGGTGCTACCGCCAGCAGACCCCGGCGACCCGAGCGAGTGGTCCGGAGAGGAGATCGAACGCTACTTCCTCGACGCCGACGCCTTCGTTGGCACTTTCAACGCGAAGCCGATCAGTCGCAAAGTCCTCGAAGCGGCGACGAAGCTCCGCGTTGGCGTCAGCCCGATCATCGGCACGGAGACGATCGACGTGGAGGCGGCGACGGAGCTGGGCATCGCCATCGGTTACGGCGCCGCGCCCGAGAACCTCCTCGGCGTCGCCGAGGCTGTCGTCATGCTCGCGGCGGCGCTGGTCAAAAACCTGCCCGGCAAATGGGACGCGGTGCGCCGCGGCGGCTGGCGGGTGGACGATCCCGGTCACATGGTGATGGGCCGGACGATCGGCCTCATCGGCCTCGGCAACATTGGACGGGCGGTCGCAAAACGGCTGCAGGGCTGGGACTGCAACCTCATCGCCGCTGACCCGTACGTGAACCCGGAGGTCGCCGCGGACTTGGGCGTGAAGCTCGTCGACCTCGACACGCTGATGCGCGAATCGGACGTGGTGTCGGTGATGGTGACTCTGACCAGGGAGACCACCCACCTCGTCGGCGAGCGGGAGCTGGCGCTGATGAAGCCCACGGCTTACCTGATCAACACCTCCCGAGGGCCCTGCGTGGACGAGGCCGCGCTGATCGCGGCCCTGAACGAGGGCCGGATCGCCGGGGCCGCGATCGACACCTGGGAACAGGAGCCGACCCGCGCCGACAATCCGCTGCGGACTCACCCGCGGGTCATCGCCACGGCGCACAACGTCGGGCATTCGGAGGAGGTGTACGCGGCGCTACCGGGCCTGGCCGTAGAAAACGTGCTGCGTGGGCTGCGCGGCGAAGAGCCCGTCTGTCTCCGCAACCCGGAGGTGCTTCCGCGCTGGCGGGAGCGGCTAGCGCGCCTTGGGGTCGGGTCCGGGGTGAGCTAGCGGCGAAAGAGCAAGCGGTAAACAAGAACAATGCCGGCATCGCCGGCACGTCGAGGAGGGCTTGGTCTCATTCGGTCTTCTTGCGGTCCTTGGCGTGCTTGCGGCGGGGTGCGTCCTCGCCAAAGGCGTACAGCACCCATGCAACCACCGCTGCGATCAAAACTGCCAACCAGCTGATGACTTCG
>DATMBD010000311.1:0-3777 GCA_035559355.1 Dehalococcoidia bacterium | reverse complement strand
CCGGACCGCCAGCTTCTGGCAGCGCGGCTATAACTCGAAACCTGTGGCCCCCGCAGCTCTCGCTTCGGTCCGCCGGTACATCCGAACCCAGTGGGACCGCCTTGCCGCCTATGAGAAGTAGGCAGCCCATAGGCGTGGCAGTTCCTGACCCGTCGCTGCCGCGTGCCGCCGCCTGAGGTCTCGGCATCGGACTACGGCCCGAACGCGAGGCGTTCTGAGGCGTCCTGCCTCTGCCCCATGCCGCGCCGTTTAGGGCGCGGTGTGTCCGGCAACGACAGGCTCGCCCGCGGGGACCTTCGGGGCCCGCAGAGGCTCCGTGGCTGCCAGCCAATCCACTCCCCGCGGCAGGATGACGCCGCCCGAACGCACCCTGTACAGTTCAGGCTGGTCAACCGCTGGCGGCGTGACCCCGTGATCGCGCAGCGCCTTGGCGGCGTTGATCAGGCGCCGCCGCGTACGGATGACCATGGCGTCGGACGTCCCCAGGTGCTCGTGGGTGCGGTCGTAGATCACGCCCATGCTCTCGGTGACCGCCTGGTCCTGCTGGTGGATGCCCGGGATTCCCGTATAGCTATCGCCGCGGCGCTGCGCTTCGCGGTCGATGAGGTAGTCGTTGCCGCGGTTCTGGGTAAGGCGGAACCGGCCGAGCCAGTCCGTGGTGTCCGGCAGGTACTGCCACTCCTGGTTCGTGGCCTGGCCGCGGCCGCGGGGATTCGGCGAAGGCCTGTCGGAGCCGGGGCCCCCCTGGCCGTTGGCCACCGTCTCAGGCACGGCCATGCTCCAGAACATCATGTGCTCGTCGTCGATGGGCACCCAGGCGCGCACCAGCACCTGCTTCCCGAGGTCGCCCGTGGGGATCATCGTGTAGAAGGGGAAGAGGAAGTGGGCAATTCGCCAGTAATACGTGTCCGCCTCGGCCGGCCGGTAGGCGCCGTAGGTGGTCCCGAATTCGCTGTCCAGGACGTCGTAGCGGGGGGCGCGGTCTTTGCGGACGTAGTAGTCGAAGCTTCCCGGCACGGCGTCCTCGGGCTGCGATGAACCGAAGTGAAGGAATCCCAGGTGGCTGGTGTCGATGTCGCCTTCGAGGCCCTGCATCCAGTTGCATTCACGCAGCGCCTTGCGCACGGCGCAGCGGCCCTCGACGAGATTCGGCTCGATGTCCGGCAAGGGCGGCGGCTGCTCCCGCGGCCCCATGTAGACCCAAATGACGCCGTTGCGCTCGCGCGTGGGGTAGGCGCGCGCTCGCACCTTGGCCTTGAAGTTGGACTCGGCCGGCTCGGACGGCATGTCCACGCAGCGGCCGTCGACGTCGAACTTCCAGCCGTGGTAGACGCAGCGCAGGCCTTCCTCCTCGTTTCGGCCGAAGAACAGCGAGGCGCCGCGGTGGGGGCAGGCGTTCTGGACGATGCCGACGGCGCCGGACGTGGCCCTGAATGCGATCAGGTCTTCGCCGAGAAGGCGAAGACGGAGAGGCGGGCCGTCTGGCACGGGCAGTTCGCTGGTCATCAGCGCCGGTATCCAGTACTGACGCATCAGGTTGCCCATGGGCGTTCCCGGTCCGGTACGGCAGAGGAGGTCGTTGTCCTGGGCGCTGAGCATCGGATCACCTCACAGCGAATGCCATCGGGGAGCCTGAGACGGCTCGATCGGAGATTACACCAACGGTAAACAGGTTGACACAAATTCAGACGCGGCCTATGGTTTGGCCCGCCCAATGACATCGCCGCGAGGCCGATGCAGGTAGGACGCGGTGCGCACGTCGGACTTCGCGAGACCGAAAGGACGCAAGAACCATGACGGTAGCTGCAACTCCCTCCCTCGAGGCAGGTCCCTTCGCCTTCCAGGCCGATGACGCCTGGGCGAAGATCCCGGACGGCTACCAGTTCCCGGAAGTCGCGGGGGTGGCCGTCGACGAAGACGACAACCTTTACGTCTTCAATCGCGGCCCGCACCCGATCATCGTCCTGGACAAGGACGGCAACTTTCTGCGCTCCTGGGGCGAGGGCTTCTACGGCGGCCGCGCTCACGGCATCACCGTGAGCCCGGACGGCTTCGTGTACTGCGTCGAGAACACGCGCCACGCGATCGAGAAGTACACGCCGCGCGGCGAACTGGTGTGGACGCTGGGCAACGCCGGCAATCCAGCGCCGAAGTGGAGCAACACTCCCTTCAACCTGCCGACGCACATGGCGATTTCGTCCCGAACGGGCGAAATCTTCGTCGCCGACGGCTACGGCAACAACGCCATCCACCGCTTCTCCCTGGACGGCAAGCTACAAGCGACCTGGGGCGGACATGGGGTCGAGCCCGGCAGCTTCCAGTGCCCGCACAACATCTGCCTGGACGAGGACGACTACGTCTACGTTGCCGACCGGGAGAACAACCGCATCCAGGTCTTCGATCGCGACGGCAACCTGGAGACCATCTGGTACAACATCTATCGTCCTTCGGCGCTTACGTTCCACCGTGGCTTCATCTGGGTGGGTGAGCTCCTGCACGACCCGCATCCCCTACTGGCCGACGCGACGATGCTGGGCCACCGCATAAGCGTCTTCAGCAAGAACGGACGCCTCATCGCTCGGCTAGGCTCGGAGGTGGAGGGAGACGGGCCTGGGGAGTTCATCGCGCCGCACGGCATCGCCCTTGACTCCAAGGGGAACGTCTACGTGGGCGAGGTCTCCTACACCGAGAAGGGGCGGAGGCTGGAGAAGGTCTTCACGTCGCTGCGACGGCTCAAGAATCTGCGCTGAACCGCTAAATTCGCGAAAAATCTCTGAATCTGCTCCGCCATCGGTGCGTCTGGCCCTTGGCTGCCGACTATTGTTATGTAATTGTGTAGCCAGGTAAGCAACGTTGCTTTCCCTAAGGAAGAGGAGATGGCACGTATTCGTACCAAGGGTGGGTTAATCGTAGCGGCGTCGGCGTTCGCTGCTGCCGTGGCCTCTGCATGGGAGATCGAGCATCGCGAGGTGCAACACGCCGACCTAGAGGAGTCCCACCTGCGCGTCGAGCGGTTAGCGTCGCTGAGGGACGATGAAGCCGCGTTGCGGTCGATCGAGGCCAGTCTCCGCCAGGAATGGGGGGACTTCGCGCTGCTGGGGTTCGAGCGCATAGAGGACATGGCCGCTGAGGCGGGCAACACTGTGTTCGTCGTCGTCGAGCGCGGCAGGGAGGGCGAGACGCCGCGGGCAATCGTGCAGACGCTCCTCGCCGACGTCCACGGCGACGCGGAGGAACTGGCGCGTCTGTACCCCAGCTTTGCCGACCTCATCAGCCGGGAAAGCTGGGCCCGATCGCGGGAGAAGGGCGGGGACACGGCAGTCCTGCTCCAGATCACGACGCTGGGGCCCTCGGAGCGGGGCGCCGGCACCGGCTCGCTGCTCCGCAGCGCCGTCCTCAACATCCTCGACCGAAGCATCGCGCACGCCCTTACGACCACCCCCGTCGACGGCAAAGCCTCTGCGGAGGTGGACCTAGCCGACCCAACCACCTACACACCGGCCATGCGCTTTCACGCCCGCGGCGGCGCTGAACCGGCGCTGCTCCTGCCCGGCTACAAAGGGGCGCCCGGCAAAGGTGGCGCTCACGGCGCTGACATCGTCGTGATGCGCTATTCGCGCAACCAGGCCGGTCACTGGCCGCAGCCGCCGAACATGAAGCTGCACTCCATGGGGCCCCTGCAGCTTCGCGCATCTCTGGCGCTGCGGCAGTTGCAGCGGCGAACGCGACGGATCAAACGCTTTCGCCCGCCGAGCCTCCCGCGCCGGCCGCGGCTAC
>DATMBD010000310.1:0-4525 GCA_035559355.1 Dehalococcoidia bacterium | reverse complement strand
AAGCGCTGTGAAAACCGTGTCAAACGAGAATGGAAGACAGTCAACCCCTCACCTGCGCCATGGCGCCAAGCCGCCGTTTTGGCGCATAGAGGCGTCGGGCCGCGCTCGCTTGCCCTCGGACCGCGGGCCTAAGGGCGCCTGATGCGTCAAGCAAAGGAGCAGTGCGTCTTCAGCAGAGCGGTTCAAAGCCCGTCGCGCCGAAGCCTGTTTGACGGGCGTCGGCGCCATGGTCTATTAAGTCCCCACGCCCCGCGTTTGGTATTTGGAGGACAGGCGTGAAGCGGAGTACGAATCGAATCCTGACCACTCACATCGGCAGCTTGCCGCGCCCCCCTGAGCTCCTGAAGGCCCTCACGGACCGGGATGCGGACCCGCAGGGCTTCGAGCAGAAGCTGAAGAGCTCGGTGGCGGACGTCGTCCGTCGTCAGGCCGAAACGGGCATCGACATCATCGACGACGGCGAGTTCGGCAAGCCGGGGTTCATTCATTACATCAACCAGCGTCTCTCGGGCTTCGAGCCGGGCCAGGTGGGCGGCGATCCGTTTGCCGGTTCGCGCGAGCACCTTTCGTTTCCGGGCTACTACGGAGCCCCGCGACCCGGTGGGCCGAACCCATCAGCCGCCGCGGTCCACATGGTCTGCACCGGCCCGATTTCCTATCGCGGGCAGGCCGAGCTCCAGCGCGACATCGACAACTTGAAGGCCGCCGCTTCCGGGCTCGACGTCGAAGAGTTGTTCATGCCCGCCGTGTCGCCCACCAGCGTCGAGATGTGGCAGGAGAACCAGTACTACCGGACGCAGGAGGAGTACCTCTTTGCCATCGCCGACGCTCTCCACGAGGAGTACGCGGCGATCGCGAACGCCGGTATCGTCGTCCAGATCGACGACCCCCACCTCTCCATGTACTACATGATGCGACCGGAGACCACCGTGGAGGACGTGCGGCGCTGGGCAGCGGTGCGCGTGGAGGCGGTGAACCAGGCCCTAAAGGGCATCCCGCGCGATATGGTCCGTTGGCACACATGCTACGGCATCAACGTCGGGCCGCGCGTGCACGATCTGGAGCTGAAGCACATCGTCGACCTCATCCTCCGGATCGACGCCGGGGGCTACTCCTTCGAGGCCGCGAACCCCCGGCACGAGCACGAATGGCGGATCTGGGAGGACACCAAGCTGCCAGATGGCGCAGTGCTCATCCCGGGCGTCATCACCCAGTCCAGCGTCCTCGTCGAGCACCCAGAGCTGGTTGCCCAGCGCATCGTGCGCTATGCCGGGCTCGTCGGCCGCGAGAACGTAGTCGCCGGCGCGGACTGCGGCTTCGGCACCTTCGCCGGCCTGGACGAGATCCACGAATCGATCGTGTGGGCGAAGCTCGAGTCTCTCGTCGAAGGCGCCCGCATAGCCAGCCGGGAGCTGTGGCGCTAGGAGCAGAGCCGCACCGGCTGGCGTATCTTGGTAGCCGGTAACGAAGAAGGAGCCGGCGCAAGGAGGGGATCATGACTATGGACTCGGCCCTTAACCTGGAGACGCGCGCGTGGCTAGAGCGGGCTCGATCGCTGGCGCCGATCGTGGAGCAATACCGCGACCAGGCGGAGGCGGAACGCCATCTGCCGCGCCCGCTCGTGGACGCCATGCGAGAACGCGGCCTTTTCAGCCTCTGGTGTCCGCGCTCGATAGGAGGGGCTGAGGTGTCAATCGAGACTTCGGTGCTCGTCATGGAGGAGCTGTCGCGTCAGGATGGGTCCGTGGGCTGGAATTCAATGATCTCCGGCAACCACAGCATCCTCTGGGGCTATTTCCCCCCTGACGTGGCAGCGGCCTGCACCGAGGGCGGACGCACGGTCATCGCCGGGACGATCGCAGGCGGGGGCGACCAGTCCGCTCCGGGCGGCGGGCTCGCGACGGTCGTCCCAGGCGGCTATCGCATTACCGGGCGTTGGGCCTTCGCCAGCGGATGCCACCACGCCGACTGGATGATCGCCAACGGCCGCATCGTCGAGAACGGCGAGCTGCGCAAGACTCCCCAGGGCAACGTGGGCCTCTTCTCCTTCCTCATCCCTCCCTCCGAGGTCACCCTCCTCGACACGTGGTACACGACAGGCATGCGCGGCACGGGCAGCCACCACTTCGAGGCCGAAGACGTCTTCGTCCCGGAGGAGCGCATGTTTTCCACCATGAGCCCGCGCCCTTATCAAGAGAGCCCCCTGTATCGGGCGATGATCACCATCCCCTGGTGCGCGAACATCGCCGGCGTCGCCATCGGCATTGCCCGGGACGCCATCGATACGTTCCTGGAGCTGGCGAAAGTCAAGCCGGCGGCCATCGGCCGGGCCAGCCTGATGGAACGCGAGACCGTCCACCGCACCGTGGGCGAGTGCGAGGGACGCCTGCGCGCGGCCCGCTCCTTCCTGCTGGAGACGGCCCGCCAGCTGGACGCCTGCATCGCCCGCGGCGACGACATTCCCGATGAATTGGGCGCGCTCATGCGGTGCGCTGCGGCCAACGCCTCCCGCAGCGCCGCGGACGTGACCATCGAGATGTTCAGGCTCGCCGGCTCGACGTCTTTCTACGCGACCAGCCGTCTGGACCGCTGCTTCCGCGACGTGAACACCCTCACGCAGCACACCGTGGGCGGGCTGGCGGGCGCGACGGTTGCCGGCCGCTACTTCATGGGCTTGGGCCTCTCGCGCATGTAGGCCCTTCGCCGCCGTCTCGAGGCCGGCCTTGGCCCCCCGCTCATTTCACCCCCGATGGTCACGGGCCGGGGAAGGCTGCTCCTAGCAAGTACAGGGCTACCGTTCGTACCCTCGTCAGCGAATGAGATCATTCGTTGATAAAGAGAATGTTTTTGAAAGCCTAATTGCCCATAAAGATACGTTATGTTGATGTCGCTGGTGAGACTTTTGGCGGGCTTTGGTCCCGCCCCAAAGACGCAGGGTCTTTGCCGCCGCCAAGAGCCACGTCGCTCGTCGCCGCCCGTCGCCGCGAAGACGGGACCTGGACGTGCTCTTGCGGGAGGTCTGCTATGATGCTGCGCCCTCGAATGGCCGGGCGTCGCGACGGCCAACCAGCCTCGGATTAGCGGGGATTCCGCGTTCAGGCATCTCCCCGGAACCGCGCTGCCTTGTCCTCGACATCGCCCAGCTGCGGCTGCGTTTGACAGGCCCGACCGCGCTTCTCCTCTCGGCGACTCAGGGGATCGATGGGTTCGCCGAGACCGACCCGAATGGCTCTCGTGTCACCGTGAGCCTTGCGGGCCAGAACAGCGGCCACCGGCTTCGGCTTCGGCAGGCAGTGCCTCTGGTTGTCACGAAAGCGTTTGGGCGTGGCGCCCGGCCATGGCTTGCCTGCCCGGGCCTACGGGGCTCCAGTTGCGGGCGCAGAGCGCGGAAGCTTTTCCTTCCCCCAGGCGCGGCGGCTTTCGCCTGCCTGAAATGTCACGATCTCAGGCCTTCCCGTGCCTCTGCTAACGTCGTCCGCCGCGGCGCTGAATCCCTTCTCGGGCTCTTGCTGCGCTGGCGCGCCCTGCCTTGACAGGTGGATGCCTTCCGCTTCGTCCCGGGAGGCCCCCAACCAACCCTTGCTTGGCTAGCGGGCGTGGCGGTAAAGTAATGGCCACATGCCGCTGCCGAAAGGCTGCGGCCCATAGCCGGAGACAGCGGGTGTCGCAGACTTAAGCCTTCCCGCGAAAGGAGGGGCCCGCCGAGGCGATGCGGAAACGTGCAATCATTGACGCGCGCTCTCGTGCTCCGGCGAGGGCGTTTCTTTTTGGTCTGGAGTGCTGTCCATGCCCACAGCGAAAAAAATCGAGGAAGTAAAGGCGCTCACGGAGACTCTCTCCCGGAGCAGCGTCGTCATCGGGGCCGATTACCGCGGCCTACGTGTGGACGAGACCACGGCCCTGCGGCGCCAATTGCGCGACGCCGGCCTCCAGATGCAGGTCGTCAAAAACACGCTTTTCCTGCGCGCGGCCGAAGCCGCGGGCAGACCGGGACTGGCCGAGCTCGCCGAAGGGCCGACCGCCCTGGTCATCGGCTTCGACGACCCGATCGCGCCGATCAAGACGGTCGTCGAGTACCAAAGAACGGCCCGCAACGCCTTCGCGGCGCGCAAGGCCTGGGTCGACGGTCAGGTCTTCGAGGGGCCTCGCCTGACCGAGCTCGCGACCCTTCCTTCCAAGGAAACGATGATCGCCGAAATCGCTGGCGCCCTCCAGTCGCCGGTCGCCAATCTCTTCTACCTTCTGCAGTCGACCCTGCAAGAGTTCACTGGCCTGCTCGACGCCCGCGCCGAGCAGCTTGGCGGCAGCGCTTGAGCTAAACAAAGAAAAAGGCAGGAGAAAGACATGCCCACTAAAGCAGAAGAAGTCATGGAGCTCATCAAGGGGATGACTATCCTCGAGCTCAAGGAGCTGAACGACAAAATCAAGGAGGAGTTCGGCGTTTCCGCTATGGCGCCCGTGGCCATGGCGGCTGCTCCAGCCGCTGGCGGCGGCGGAGGCACCGCCGCCGCGGCGCCCCCGGAGG
>DATMBD010000309.1:0-4611 GCA_035559355.1 Dehalococcoidia bacterium | reverse complement strand
GCCGGGTTTTCGACGAGGTAGGCGCGGGCGTTCTCGCGTCCCTGCCCCAGGCGCAACTCGCCATAGCTGTAGAACGACCCCTGCTTCTTGATGACGTTGTATTCGGCGCCCAGGTCAATGATGTCGCCTTCGCGGCTGATGCCCATCTTCTTGCCCGTGAACAGCATGTCGAACTCGGCCGTGCGGAAGGGCGGGGCGACCTTGTTCTTGACCACGCGCGTGCGCACGCGGTTGCCGACGACCTGCTGCCCCTGCTTCAGAGACTCGATGCGGCGGATGTCGATGCGGACGGAGCTGTAGAACTTGAGGGCGCGGCCGCCGGGCGTGACTTCCGGATTGCCGAAGACGACGCCGACCTTTTCCCTCAGCTGGTTGACGAAGATGACGGCGGTGCGGGTCTTGGAGATCGCTCCCGTCAGTTTGCGCAACGCCTGCGACATGAGGCGCGCCTGGAGGCCGGGCAATGAGTCTCCCATCTCGCCCTCGATCTCGGCCCGCGGAACGAGCGCGGCGACGCTGTCGACGACGACGACGTCGACGGCGTTGGAGCGCACCAGCGCCTCGGCGATCTCGAGCGCCTGTTCGCCGGTGTCCGGCTGGGAGACGAGGAGGTCTTCGACCTTGACGCCGATGGCGCGGGCGTAGGTGGGCTCGAGGGCGTGCTCGACGTCGATGTAGGCGGCGAGGCCGCCCATCCGCTGCGCCTCGGCGATGATGTGCTGGCAGAGGGTTGACTTGCCTGACGACTCCGGGCCGAAGAGCTCCGTGATCCGGCCCCGGGGCACGCCGCCGATGCCGAGGGCGAGGTCGAGCGCCAGGGAGCCGGTGGGGATGGCTTCGACTTCGAGCTGGTTTTGCTCGCCGAGGCGCATGATGGCGCCGCGGCCGAACTGCTTTTCGATTTGACTGATCGCCAGGTCGACGGCTTTGGAGCGCTCGTCGGTCATCGCGGTCACCTTCTTACTCCTGCCTAGCCTGCGGGGGCTGAAGAGGGCGGATAGTGCTAGGTTCGCTTAGCAATTAGCACGGGGATCATAACACCGCCCTGAGGGCGTCACAAGGCTTTTCAGGCCTATTTTAGAAAAAATGTTCTCAGAGTTGGCCGAACGAAACTTCAAGCCGAAAGCCGCGAATGATTTTGCTGTCCCGCGGGCATAGAAAAGTAGAAGCCCGGGAAGCCCAACAGCCGCCCAACGCGGCGGCCGCCCCGGCAAGTTGGAGGTCATGCATGCTGGCAGTCATGGGCAAAAGGCAGGATGCGATGGTCGTCGCGCGGGGAGAGGCGCCATTCATCGGCATCAGCGGCCGCCAAGTCGCGTCCCTGGAGACCGGCACGGTCGTCTTGCCCATAGGCCAGCACGGCTCCTACACCATCGTCCACTGGCAGGGACGCAACGGCTACGTGCCCTCTGACTGCCTCCTGGACCTCGACGAGTACGAGGCCGAGGTCGCCCGAGCGGGACAGGCCGTGGTCGCGAACCCCAGCGACGAGGGGCGGGAGTCGCCTGGCTGGCCGAAGTTCCTGCTTCCCTGGCGGCGGCGGGTGGCGTAAGTTGCCGATAACTGAGGTGTATGACCTTTGTCGCCTCCGCGCACGACCTCCCGCTGGATGACGAAGCAGAGCTAGTCCGCCGGGCGCGCGCTCACGACCCCGAGGTCTGGTCGATGTGGCACGACCAGTACTACGGGCTCGTCCATCGCTACGCGGCTGCGCGCCTCCGCAGCGCCGAAGACGCCGACGACGTCGCGTCCCAGGTCTTCCTCGAAGCCCTCAAGTCCATCGGCCGTTTTACGTACACCGGCAAGCCGGTGCTGGCGTGGCTGTATGGCATCGCCAGCCACGTCGTCTCCCGCCACCTGCGCCAGCGCTCGCGCGACGCGGGGGAGCCGGGCGAGGCCGTCGCGGCCAGCGAAGGCTTCGAGGATGCTTCTGTGACCAGCATCGAGGTCCAGCAGGCGCTGGAGCATCTCAGCGACGAGCACCGCGAGGTGCTGGTCTTGCGTTTCGTCCTCGGGCTGCCGACGAAGGAAGTCGCGCAGTTGCTGGGCAAGACGGAAGCGGCGACGTACTCCCTGCAGGTCAGGGCCTCCGCAGCGCTGCGGAAGCGGCTCTCACGGCAGTGAATCGGGAAATATTCTTGGCGGCAGCCGAATGATCGGACGGGGTTCGAGGCATAAGAGGGTAGGAGGAAGCGCAGTTGGACAATCATGAGGCGCGCCTCGCCGAGTGCCTGAGGGTCCTGGAGGAGACAGGGGACCTCGACCGCTGTCTGGAGCTCTACCCCGAGTTGGCTTCAGAGCTGCGGGAGCATACGGTTGCCGTCCAGGCGCTTGCGGCTCTTGCCCCACCCTCGCCGCGGGAGCAGCCCCGGCTCTCGAGCCGGAGGCTGCTTCTCTCCTCCCTAGCTTCTCGGGAAGAAGGAGGACAAGGCCTCTTGCGAACGCTATTTGGAAAGAAGGCGGCGGCGATTGCCGCCGGCGCGGTCATGTTGTTCGCTGCAGCGAGCGTGGGCGCCAGCCCGATCGAGACGCCGCTCAGCCACCCAGTCAACGACGTCCTGGACACGCTCGGCCTCGGCGCAGACAGCCCGGGCAAGCCCGTCCGCGACGCTGTCCATGACGCCATCGAATCCACGGATCCCGGTCCGGAGCGGGGCAAGGCGGTCAGCCAGGCCGCCTGCGAGGCCGCTCACGACCCGGAACGCTTGCCTGAGAACGCCCGGGCCGTGCACGAGGAGAAGGACAAGCAAAAGGACTGCGACAAGACAGACGGCTCCGAGTCCGACGAGGAAGAGGATCAGGGCGCGCCCGGCTCCCAGCAACAAGGCGGCAAGCCCGAGACACCCCCTGGGCTGGAGCGCAACAACGGCAACGGTACGGAGAAGCCGGGCGCCAGCCAGCGGGCTTGCGAAGCCGCTGGAGAGAGGCCCGCGCAGGCCAACGCTGGCGGCAACGGACCGAAAGGTCCCAAAGGCTGCGAGGAATAGAAGCGCCGCCCTTCACGCACCGCAAGCCGCGGAATCGGAGCCCGCTACAGAAGGCGGGCTCCTTCGTGAAGGCGTGAGCGTGGAGTACCCGAGGGGGAGCCTAAAGATGACTTCCCTGGGGCGGGTGTTGGGTTGAGGCGCCTAGCTCTCGCCCGCGGCGCCGAGCCTCGCCTCCAGCTCGCGCAGCCTGCGGCGTTGCTCGCGCTCCCGCGTCCAGCGCTCGGTGATGTCGCGGGCGTGGGCTAACGCTCCTACCGGAGCCCCTCCTTCGTGGACTATGGCGAAGGTCAGCTCGACGTAGATCGCCGAGCCGTCTTTGCGCTGAGCGCGCGTCGGCAGTGCTTGCCCGCTGTACTTCGTGCGGCCATCGGCCAGGGCGCGACGGAAGCCGTTCCAGTGCGCCTGGCGGAACTCCTCGGGGATGATCAGGTCCAGGCTTCGGCCGAGCGCCTCTTCGGCGCTAAAGCCGAACGTTCGCGCGGCGGCGTCGTTCCAGAAGCGGATGACGCCGTCTTTGTCCGCGAAGATGACCGCATCGGGGGCCTGGGGAAGCAGCAAGGCAGCAAGGTCAGTCATGCCGCCCGCGCCTCCTCATACACGTCTCAGCCTAACAGAGACGCCGCTGCTCGTTGCAGCCCCAGCCCTGCCCTCTTTCGCAGGGAGGCCTCGTGGCTGGGGTGCCTGGTCAGAGGCCGCGGGCACTCCGATGAATCCTGATTGGCGACAGCTTCACGGAATCGATTACATGCCGTAAATCGCTACTCTTCGTTAGACATCCGCTGCCATCTCGACGGGGTCCAATCATTTGCCTGTCGAACCTCGCCGCCATCTGAGACGAGATGGTCACGGGGCACTTCGGGTTCGTCGCACTTTACCTCGGAGTGCGGACTCTAAGGCTGCAAGAAATCGCGCTGCTGCTCGCTCCCTGCAATGCCCAAGCGGTCGTAGAGTTCGCTAACTCGCTCTTTGAGCTTGGGGACCTTTCCCGGGGAGAAGTACTGGGCGAAGGCCACAAGCGCTCGGCTAAACGCGCCCACAGAAAAGGTCATGACGTGGAAGGAAGCCCCGAGAATGCCAGTGGGCCCTGAGGCGTGCATGTCCCTGATGGTCTGGAGAGCGTAAGGATTGCCGTGCGAGAGGTTCGACCAAAGCCGATATTCGAACTCCATATCGCTCGCATTCTTGACTAGGTCGGTGGACCCCATCCAGCATTTGACGGCGGCGCCTTCTTGCAATAGCCGCTCTCTTATCTTCTCAATCTGCTCGGCGGTCGAGTTCAGGTCCTCTACCTTTGCTTGCTTTGCCTTGATGGAGTCCTTCCGGTCTTGGACGTTCAAGAGTTTGCGCATTTCGTCCAGGTCATGGAGCCAAATCGACCCGATGCGCTGGATACGCTCTTCGACGCCGCACTCCGGATCGCAGAGCCAGCGAACGGCAGACGCGGATTCGATGACGTCTCGGCCGATGCCTCCGGGCGAAGTTTCTAGGGGCGGGTCTCGAAGGACGCGAGACAGAGCGCTGAGAGCGTCACCGGCAGCGCTGAGCGATTGGCACGCATGGCGGCGAAGGTTGTCCAGAAGTTCAACCCCGCCTTCGCCCACCTGCTTGCGCTCCATGTCAGCTT
>DATMBD010000308.1:0-2884 GCA_035559355.1 Dehalococcoidia bacterium | reverse complement strand
CAGGACCCAGTGGGCACGCTTGACGAGACGATCGCGTACGCGGTGGAGACGGTAAATCAGGTCATCGAAGGGGTCACCGATACCGCGAAACAGACCGTGGGCCAGACGACGGAGGCTGCAAACCGGACCCTCGGCCGGACGACGCAGACCGTGAACGAGGCCGTCAATCAGACGACGGAGACGGTCAACGACACCCTCGAGGAAGCCGGCGTGCCCCTGGAGGCGCCCACGATCGAATTGCCAGGGCTCGACCTGCCCCCGCTCCTCGGCGGCGGCTCCACGCCGGAGCAGGAGCCGTCCTCCACCCCCGAATCGGGGGGCCTCCTCGGCGGGCTCTTGAATTAGCCCTTGGCAGCGCGCAAGGCCCGGTAGACCTTTTCGGCCGTGATCGGCAGGTCGCGGATGCGGACGCCGCAGGCATCGGCGACTGCGTTCGCGATCGCCGCGGCCGTGGGGATGTTCGGGGTCTCGCCGATGCCCTTGACCTGAAACGGCCCCACGCCGCTATCGGACTCGAGCAGGACGGTCTTGAGCGCCGGGATGTCGCGTGCCGTCGGCACCTTGTAGTCGCCGAAGGAAAGCGTCGTCACGCGGCCGTCTTCGACCTCCAGCTCCTCCATCAGGCCATAGCCTATCCCCTGCATAAGGCCGCCGTTGATTTGTCCCTGATGGCCGATGGGGTTCACGACCTGGCCGGTGTCGTGGGCCGTGGTCAGGCTGAGGAGCTTCACCTCCCCTGTCTCCGGGTCCACCGACACCTCGGCGATCTGGGCGGCGAAGCAGGTGACCTCCGAACGCCCGCGCTCCTCCACGTGAGCGCGGCCGGTAACGCTTCTGCCGGCTTCGAAGAGCAGGTCGGGCCAGCGCACGGCCTCTTCCTGGTCGAGCCGTCTGATCTCGTCGCCGCGCAGGACGATCTTGTCCTCCGGCCA
This sequence comes from Dehalococcoidia bacterium, assembly GCA_035559355.1. Taxonomy (GTDB): domain Bacteria; phylum Chloroflexota; class Dehalococcoidia; order DSTF01; family WHTK01; genus WHTK01. The sequence goes on along the minus strand of DATMBD010000308.1, from coordinate 1,952 downwards.
AGCCAAGCGCTCCGCAGCCAAGGCCAGGAGTTGGCGTTTTGCGTCCTGGGCCGCCTCGAAGGCCACCATCGTGTTGACGCGCGTTGCCCGCATGCCGCCGATACCGGAGTCGAACTCCAGGTTGCCCGTCGCCCAATACTGAAAGCGGATGCGCTCCGGCGGCACCTGCAGCGCCTCGGCGACGATCGCCTCCTGGGTGGCGTAAGTGCCCGTCCCTTGGTCGAAGACTGCCGTCCCGACGATGACCGTACCGTCCGGCTGCAGCGTCACCTCCGCCGTCCCCACGCCGCCGCCTGGCGCGCGGTCGCAGATCGCGATGCCGCGCCCGATGAGCACGGCCCCCTCCGCGGCGGGAGCAACGCGAGCAGCGACCGGCCCCTCTCGCGATGGACGGGCGTAACCGGCAGCTTCCGCCGCGGCCAGCAGCGTTTCGCGTCCCTTGAGGTCATGATGCACGTGTCCCAACGGCATCTCGTCCCCATCGACGACGACGTTGCGCAGGCGGAACTCCAGCGGGTCCATGCCGATCGCCCTGGCCACCTCATCGATGTGCGATTCCAGCGCGAAGGCGCCCTGCGGCTCGCCGGGGGAGCGCATGTGGCCGCAAGGCACCGTGTTCGTATAGATCTCGTGCGACTCCAGACGCAGGTTTGGGATGCGGTAGGGGCCGCCCGTCGCCGCCCGCACGCCGCCGCCGATGATCCCCAGGGGCTTGTAGCCGGCGTAGGCGCCCGTGTTGACGTAGGCCTGGACGTGGTGGGCCGTGATCGTCCCGTCCCGCTTGACGCCGGTGCGCAGCCGGATGACGGTCGAATGCCTCGGGTTCGCCGCCATGAATTCCTCCACGTAGTCGTGGACCATGATCACGGGCCGGCCCGTCGCACGGGCGAGGAAGTAGCAGACCGGCAGGTTCGCGGGCGTCGCCTTGCCGCCGAAGTCGCCGCCGATGTAGGTGTGGTTGAAGACAATCCGTTCCGCTGGCAGCTCGATGGCCACGGCCATGGCGTTGCGCGTATCGTAGGGGGCCTTGCTGCACGCCCAGACGCGCACGGTTTCGCCTTCCACCTGAACCAGAACCGTCTGCGGTTCCAGGTAGGCGTGGTGCTGACGAGGCGTCGTGTATTCGCCTTCGACGATGACGTCCGCCTCCGCGAAGCCGCGTTCGAGGTCGCCGCGCTCGTTCACGGCCGACGAGTAGACGTTCGTTGGCCGCTCCAGCGGCCTGCCGCCGGGGTAGGCCCCGAAGTCCGGATGCAGGAGCGGCGCCGATTCCGACATCGCCTCCAGGGGGTCGAACACGGCCGGCAGCTCCTCGTATTCGACCTCGATGAGGTCGAGCGCCTGCTGGGCGACGTCCTCGTCGTCCGCGGCGACGGCGGCGACGCGCTCGCCGGCGAAGCGGACGCGGTCGCGGGCGAGGACGGGCATGTCCTTGATCGCCCGCCCCCAGGGGCCGGAATCGATGTCCGCGGCCGTGATCACGGCGTGGACGCCTGGCAAGCGCCGCGCCGCCGACGTATCGATGCGGAGGATGCGGGCGTGGGGGTAAGGGCTGTGCAGCGTCTTGCCCCACAGCGTCCCCGGCAGAAAGTAGTCGGCGGCATAGCGGGCGCGGCCCGTGACCTTGTCGACCCCGTCCGGCCGGGCGATAGGCTTTCCGATGACGGCGTATTGAGGCATAGCGAGGTAAAGCTACGGCTTCAGGCTGCAAGCTTCAAGTGCGGGCTGGGTACGGAGACCACGGAGGCGTCTCAGGCAATGAGCAGACGGAAGCCTCACGAGCAGAGCGCGCATGTAGGCGCCGCGACCCCTTAGTGTTACAGTAACGTCGATGAGCACCGACACCCCGTCCAAACGACAGGCGCAACTTCTTGAGACGAACCAATCCGAGACAAAGCGACGCCGCACTTCCAGTAAGCGGGCCAACGATCTGGACGGTGCGACGTGGACTC
>DATMBD010000307.1:0-3819 GCA_035559355.1 Dehalococcoidia bacterium | reverse complement strand
ACGCCTTCGGGCTTTTGATGAGCCTCAATATGCTGATCGAGATGGACGCCGGCTTCGATTACACGGGCGAAGATTGTTGCACCTGGCTGCGAGATGCCGGCTTCCGGGAGACGTACGTGGAGCACCTAGCCGGCCCCGAGTCCATGGTCGTGGGGATCAAGTAAGGCGTCCGCGTCTGCTTGCCCAGGGAGAGGCAGGCTTACGCCGCTGCTTCGTCGCGAAGGCGCTTCAAGAGGTCGACGTTGGGCTTGTCGGGGCCCTTCGCTTCGCCAAAACCGGGCACTTCCAGCAGGAAGGGGATATCCCGAAAGGCGGGGTGCCTCAAGATACGTTTGAAGCCGTCCAAGCCGATGTGCCCTTCGCCGATGTTCTCGTGGCGGTCCCGGCCCGAACCGAGGTCGACCTTCGAGTCGTTGGCGTGCACGGCGACGAGCTTGTCGAAGCCGACTTCCTGTTCGAACTCCGTCATCGTCAGGTCGAGGCCTTCCGCGGTGGCGACGTCATAGCCGGCGGCGTAGCAATGCTGCGTGTCCAGGCAGACCTTGACGCGGTCGTTGCCGACTTCGCGGATGATGCGGCCGAGGTCGTAGAAGCGCGAGCCGATAGTGCCGCCGGCGCCGGCCGAGTTCTCGAGGATGAGCCAGGCTTCGGGGGGCGTTACGTCCAAAATCTCGGTGCAGGCGCGGCAAATTTGGTCGAACACGGCGTCCAGGCCCTGGCCCTTGTGGCTGCCGAGGTGGAAGATCACGCCCTTGATGCCCAACTGGGCGCAGGTAGTGAGCGATGACTTCAACGAGCTGGTGGATCGCTGAAGCATCGTCTGGTCGTCGGTGGCGAGGTTGATGAGGTAGACGCCGTGGACGAACACGGAATCGATGGGACTCTTTGCGGCCCGTGCCTTGAACGCGGCGACTTGCTCCGGCTCGACCTTGCTGCTCCGCCACTGCTGCGGCGGCGTCAGGAAGATCTGCGCCGCCTCAGCGCCGATCTCCTCGGCGCGGTCGAAGCATGTCGCCGGCCCGCCTGCGGTAGAAACGTGCGCCCCAATCTTCGGCATGGCTTGAAGATACGGGCTTCAGCGCAACGTGGCAAACGGCCTACTTCAAGCTGAACGGCGGGTACCGGTCGGTGGCCAGGACGAAGGCGTACGCCGCCACGCGGTTCCCCCAGCGCAGAACTCCCTCCTCGAAGTCGAACAGGCCGCGCGGATAGCGGCCCGTGAACAGGATCGCAAACCAGGCAACGATGGCGACGACGAAGGCGGCGATGGCCAGGAGTATCAGGACGACGTAGTGAGGGATGGCAAGCAGCCACTTCACCAGCGGCAGCCAGCGATTGAGGTCGTTGCGGGCGTCTGGATAAAGAATGTCGAGGTGAACGCTCTGCTCCTCGTCGGTCGAAGGGTAGCGGTCGTTCATGAGCGCGAGATAGGCGCTGACGCGGTTGCTGAAGCGCATGAGCTGCAGGTTCCAATCGAACCACCATCTGGGGTACTTCTGGCGGAAGAGGATCATCAGCAGCGGCCCGAAAAACAGGATCCCGCCCGCCCCGGCGCCTATGAAGAACCCCCGCTCGAAATCGTCGCCTCCGCCCCGAAAGCTGAAGCCGCCGGAGACGGTGCCGAGGACGATGAGGATGGGAATGGCGGCGAAGATCCGGAACGCCGTCGAGAGGCGGTCGAGGTCCCTGTCCGGGTAGTCCACTGAGAATGTGACCGGGTACGGCTCCTGAGCCATGCTGCCATCCTCCCTCGAGAATAGGACGCGCCGAAGCGCTCGCAGGCGATTCGAACCCTCGCGATGCCTGGTTGGCGGAAAGCATAACAAAGGCCGCCAAAATGGCGGCCTTTGTTCGTCCTCGCGGTTCGGCGCTAGATCAGACCGGCAAGCTGATAGCTCTTGCCCTCTGTCTTTATGGACGGGGCAACGACGATTTCAGCCTGCTGGAATTCGCGGATGGTACGGGCGCCACACATACCCATGGCGGTCCGGAGCGCGCCCACGAGGTTCTCGGTGCCATCGTTGCGGGAGGTGGGGCCGAAGAGCAGCCGCTCGAGGTTCGTGTTGACGCCCAGATGAATCCGGGAGCCGCGCGGCAGCTCCGCATGCGGCGTCGCCATGCCCCAGTGGTAGCCCAGGCCGGGCGCTTCCTCCGTGCCGGCGAACAGGGAACCGAGCATGACGCCGTCGGCGCCAGCCGCAATCGCCTTGTTGAGGTCGCCAGATTTCTGGATGCCGCCGTCGGTGATGATCGGGACGTAGCGGCCGGTCTCGCGGTAGTAGTCGTCGCGGGCGGCGGCGCAGTCGATCGTCGCCGTGACCTGGGGCACGCCGATGCCCAGGACTTCGCGGCTCGTGCAGATGGCGCCCGGCCCGACGCCGACGAGGATGCCTGCGACGCCGGCCTCCATGAGCTCGCGCGTGGCCGCGTAGCCGACGGTGTTGCCGACGACGATCGGCACCGGCAGGTCGCGTGTCAGCTTCTCGAAGCGGAGCCCTTCGAGGCTCTTGGAGATGTGGCGCGCCGTCGTCACCGTGGACTGGACGACGAAGATGTCGACGCCGGCTTCGACGGCGATGGGCGCGAACTTCTTCGTGTTCGCCGGGGTGCAGGAGACCGCAGTAACGATCTCCTCAGCCTTCATCTGGCGCACGCGCTCGCCGATGAGGTCTGGCTGGATGGGCTGGGTGTAGATGTGCTGCAGGAGGGCGGTTACCTGGTCCGCGGGCGCGTTGGCGATTTCCTGGAAAAGAGGCGCCGGGTCCTCGTAGCGAGTGTGGATGCCCTCCAGGTTAAGCACCGCCAGGCCGCCGAGGCGCCCCAGCTTAGCCGCGAACGCCTGGTCGACTACCGCGTCCGTGGCCGATGCAAGGATAGGGATGGAAAAAACGAAGTCGCCCAGATTGAGCGACACGTCCGTGAGATCAGGATTGACGGTGAAGGTCCCCGGGACGATGGCTACCTCGTCGAAACCATAGGCGTGGCGCATCGTCTTGGTCGTGGCGGGGCCTTCTGCACTTACGCTTCGCGTGATCTCCAATGCGTTCATTAGCGCCCACCCCCTGGTTATTGGGAAAATATACCGTCCGGGAGAATCGTGGGTCAACGCTCCTGAGAGGTTTTTTGCTAATTTGCTTTGGCCTTCGACTGATTGTTGATGGGGACCTTGTACGTGGTCGGCACGCCGATCGGCAACCTGGAGGACGTGAGCCTGCGCGCCCTCCGCGTGCTGGGCGCCGTCTCCCTGGTCGCGGCGGAGGACACGCGCACGGCAGCCATCCTCCTACGCCGCCATGGCCTAGAGCCGCCGCTGGTCAGCTATACCGACCACAACAAGCGCTCCCGCATCCCCCAGATTCTGGAGCGCCTGAAGGATGGCGACGTTGCCCTCGTCAGCGACGCCGGCACGCCGGCGATCAGCGACCCTGGCGTCGAGCTCGTCGCCGCTGCGCGCGCCGCGGGCTACGCGGTGGAGGCCGTGCCCGGCCCGTCGGCGGTGGTCGCGGCGCTCTCGGTGGCCGGCCTCCGCGCCGACGCCTTCCGTTTCGTCGGCTTCCTCCCCAGGGCCGCAGGCGAGCTCAGGAGGCTGCTCGAGGACTCGGCGGCGCGCGCCGAAGCGCTCGTCGCCTTTGAGTCGCCGGCTCGGCTGCCAAGGACGCTTTCGCTCATAGCCGAGGCGCGTCCGCAAGCGAGGCTGGCCGTCTGCCGCGAGCTGACGAAGGTGCACGAAGAGACCTTCGTCGGCACGGCCGCGGAGGCGCTCGCCCATTTCGCCGCGCCGCGGGGCGAGATCGTGATCGTCATCGAGGGCGGCGAGGC
>DATMBD010000306.1:0-2047 GCA_035559355.1 Dehalococcoidia bacterium | reverse complement strand
GCCCTGTTCGCGGCTGCCCTGAGCGGCGGCGCGGCCACGGTCGACGGCGCAGGCTCCGGCGTGGGCGACGCGGGCGCGGGCGGCCCCGAAGACTGAGGGACGGAGGCGCGGCGCGGGTTCGATGACGCCTGGCGCGGTTCGGCTCCCCCTCCGAGCGCCCCCGCAGGCTGGGAAGCGGCCGTGCTCGCCGGCGGAGCATCGCCTCCGCTGACCTGGCAGACGGCGGCGTTGTTCGCCGGCTCGGGGTCCACGGGCCCGTCATCGATGAGCCACGTCTGGACAGCCACCCAAGGACTCTGGGCCGGAGCAGCCAACGGCAGGTTGACGCTCCCGAGCGGGGGGATGCTGAGGCGCCGGTCCGTCTCCTCCAGGAGTCCGTCCGCAGACGAGAGGCGGAGGCGGAGCAGCCTGCCCATCACCGGGGCGGCGGTCAGGTTGTAGATGCTGACCAGAAGCGGCTCGCCGGCGCGGCAAAAGTTGTTGAGGAAGAGCACGGCCAGGTCTGCGGCGGGAACCGGCGTGGCCGTCGCCGTCGGCTCCGGTCTCGGAGTCCATGTGGCTGCGGGCGATGGAGAGGGCGTCGCCGTCGCCTCGGCAGGCTTTGCGGTCGGGGTCACGGTCGGCGACGGCTGCGGCGTCGGTGAAGCGTGAGCCGCGCCGGCCAGGCAGAGGCCAAGCAGCATTCCTGCGCAGAGGAAGAGGCCTTTTCCGAAACCTCGGTGCGGGTGGCCTGGGCGCTCCACTTGCATCTGGCAGGAGTTTTGCCGGTGAGGAGCGAGGAGGAAATTAGGACTTTCCCCGATTCATGCGCGGCAGCGAGCGGCCGAGTGGCAGGCCGCACCGCTTGCCCTCTGCACGGCCCACCGGCAGCAAATTAGGGTATTCGCCGATGCTTATGCGCTGCGGCCGCCCGAAAAAACTGCTGAGGTTTCGAAAGCATATCAGCGAAGCACTTGTCACGACGGGAAACCTCTTTCAGCCGGCGGATGATGTGCCCGAGGGCAGAAGCCGGCAGCCAAAGGAGGGTGGCCGAGCGAGAGACGGGAAAGCTTGACGAGACTAGGTTCGCGGTCTCGGTTACCAGAAGTAGCGAACACATGACCAACACGGAGGAACCATTAGCGTGAGTCTACGCAAACTGATTCGCGAGGCGAGTCGTGACGAACGCGGCATCACGGGTCTGGAGACCGCGATCATCCTGATCGCGTTCGTCGTGGTCGCCACGGTCTTCGCGTTCATCGTCTTGACGACCGGCATCTTCAGCGCCGAGCGGGGCAAGGAGACGGTCTTCGCCGGCCTCCAGAAGGCGCGAGGCACCATGGAGGTCCGCGGTGGGGTGGTCGTAAACGCCACGACGATCACGGCCGGCCCGCCGGAGGCTGCCACAGCGGGCACCATCCAGTTCTCGGTCGCGACGACGGCCGGCGGCGAGCCCGTGCCGCTCGACCCCTCGGCGACCAGCAACCGCACCGTCATCGCCTATCGCGACGCGGCCATTCTGCTGGACGACGTCCCGTACACGGCGACGGAAATCGTGGGCGACGGCGACACGCTGCTCGAGCCCGGCGAACTGTTCACGATCAGCGTGGACATCGCCGACTTGACCGGCGCGACCCTCAACCCGAACGACCGCTTCACGTTCGAGATCCAGACGCCTGTCGGCGCAGTCATCGACCTGACGCGCTCACTGCCGGCTGACCTCGACACCGTCATGCAGCTCCACTAGAGGCGGGACTCGTTTGAACACCAGGACGGCGCCCCGGAGCTGATTTTCGGGCGCCGTCCTTTCCCCACCAAGGCAGGGACGGCATGGAGCTAACTTCGAAGATCGCCTCGCTGGAAGAGGAAATCAACGTCCTTAAGGGCGAAATCAAGACCATCCTTCAGGAGGTCCGTGCCGCCCTGCTTGCCCGGGAGAACCCCTTTTCTCTGGAGGCGTTCGAGCCTCTACAGCCCCAAGACCTGCCTTCCGCTGTCCACACCCAAGGCCTCGCCGGCTCTCAGGCGCCTCCCCTGCCGACGACTGAGCCTTCCCCAGAAGCGGCTG
>DATMBD010000305.1:0-4429 GCA_035559355.1 Dehalococcoidia bacterium | reverse complement strand
AGACGTCCTCTTGAAATTGCTCCAGGTATTACGCTCGTTTGCCATCTTTATGTCCCTGCTGCGGCCGTGAAAGTCGACATAACAGAGCTTCCAAAGAACACGTTCCCTATAAAGGCTCCAGAAATCCCTAGAGCTATTGAGATTTCGCTTTTCCTAACCTCTGAAAATGCCTTGGTTACTCACTGGCCAGGAAAGACCTCGATGCACACGTCTCTTATAGACAAATTTAGTTTAGCAACAACAGGTGAAACTGCGTGGTTAGTTTATCGCGAAACAGAAGGATTACAGTCCGGCTCGATGAGCGTTCGCAACAAATGGGTCTTTAGCGCGAGCAAGAAGTCTTCATTTGAGCCGGAAAATCTGCTGGCACTCGTCTTCGGTGACGCTCCTAACGGGTCTCGCGTCGTTCTAGAGCTGGTGGTCGGGAGCCAAAACAGCGCGGACCTGATCAAAAGTCATGCCAATCAGTAGAGGGAGTTCGAATGCCGGTAGGTGAACATTCGAAGACGCGCGAAGAGACGCTCGTCAGCCGCTTCAACGAGATTCGCGAGAAGTACCGCCGCGGCGACGGCTTCGCGCTGGGTGAGGCGAGCCCGGAGGAGCTCAAGGAGCTCGGCCGCGTCAAGCGCGAGCTGGACGAGCTGCAGAGGCTGATCAACCAGATCCAGGAGATGGAACAGGCGGAACAGGAGAGCGACTGAACTCGGCAGCCGGGACGAGGAGGCAGCAGCCTCGGCCGGGACTACGCTGCGGCGCCGGCAGCCCTGAACGATAGAAGGAGACCCCGCGATGACTACCACCGTCTACCCAGGCCTCGCAACCGGCAGGGACGAGCGCCCCGAGCTTGGGCTTCGGCGCTTCTTCACCACCCCGGGCGTCAGCCCCTACGACGCCATCGAGTGGGAGAGGCGCAGCGCCGCCATCTCCGACGAGTCCGGCAAGGTCTTCTTCGAGCAGACGGACATCGAGGTCCCCGCCTTCTGGTCGCAGACCGCCACCCAGGTCGTCGCCTCCAAGTACTTTCGCGGCCGCGTCGGCACGCCGGAGCGGGAGTCCTCTGCCCGCCAGATGGTCGACCGCGTCGTCAACGTGCTGACGCGCTGGGGACGGGAGCCGGCGAACGTCGATCTCGCCACCGGCGTGCGCAGCGGGCCGGCCTACTTCGCCAGCGATGAGGAGGCGGCGACGTTCGAAAACGAGCTCCTCCACATCCTCATCAACCAGCTCGCCTGCTTCAACAGCCCCGTTTGGTTCAACGTCGGCGTCAAGGAAAAGCCGCAGTGCTCCGCCTGCTTCATCCTCTCCGTCGAAGACGACATGGAGTCGATCCTCGACTGGTGCCGGACGGAGGGGATGATCTTCAAGGGCGGCTCCGGGTCCGGCGTCAATCTCTCCACCATCCGCTCGTCGCGGGAGTACCTCTCTGGCGGCGGCATCGCCTCGGGGCCGGTCTCGTTCATGCGCGGCGCCGACGCCATCGCCGGGTCGATCAAGTCCGGCGGCACCACGCGGCGGGCCGCGAAGATGGTCATCCTCAACGCCGACCATCCGGACGTCATGGACTTCATCGAGTGCAAGGCGCGGGAGGAGAAGAAGGCCTACGACCTCGGCGCGGCCGGCTGGGACATGTCGCTGAACGGCGAGGCGTGGGCCAGCGTCCAGTTCCAGAACGCCAACAACAGCGTCCGCGCCACGGACGATTTCATGCGCGCCGCCATCGAGGGTCGGCCTTGGGAGCTGCGCGCCGTCACCACCGGCGAGGTCATCGAGGTGGTCAACGCCGCCGACGTTCTCCGCGCCATCTCCCGCGCCGCCTGGGAGTGCGGCGACCCGGGCATGCAGTTCGACACCACGATCAACGATTGGCACACCTGCCCGAACAGCGGCCGCATCAACGCCTCCAACCCCTGTTCCGAGTACATGCACGTCGATAACTCCGCCTGCAACCTGGCGAGCATCAACCTTCTGAAGTTCCTCAAGGAGGACGAGGCGACGGGCCGCCCCTACTTCGACGTGGAGGCGTACTGCCACACCGTCGACGTCATGATCACGGCCCAGGAGATCATCGTCGGCCATTCGGGATATCCGACGGCGAAGATCGAGGCGAACGCGCACGCCATGCGCCAGCTCGGGCTCGGCTACGCCAACCTCGGCGCTCTGCTCATGAGCCTGGGCCTGCCCTACGACTCCGACGCCGGCCGCGCTTACGCCGCCGCGGTGACGGCGCTGATGACGGGCCGCGCCTACGCCCAGTCGGCGAACATCGCCGCCCGCGTCGGGCCGTTCGAGGCGTTTGCCGTCAACCGGGAGCCGATGCTGCGCGTGATCGGCAAGCACCGCGACGCCGCCTACAAGATCGACCGCTCGCTGCTCGCCGACGAAGGCCTAGCCGCGGCCGCAACCGCCGCCTGGGACGAGGCGCTGGCCCTGGGCGAGGCGCACGGCTACCGCAACGCCCAGGCCACGGTGCTGGCCCCAACCGGCACCATCGCCTTCATGATGGACTGCGACACCACAGGCGTGGAGCCGGACATCGCCCTGATCAAGTACAAGAAGCTGGTCGGCGGCGGCATGCTCCGCATCGTCAACAACACCGTGCCCAAGGCGCTGGCGCGACTCGGCTACACGCGGGAGCAGATCGACGCCATCATCGCCTACATCGACGCCGAAGGGACGATCGAGGGCGCTCCCGGCCTCAAGGAGGAGCACCTGCCCGTCTTCGATTGCGCCTTCAGGGCGGAGAAAGGCGAGCGCTCCATCCACCCCATGGGCCACGTGAAGATGATGGGCGCCATCCAGCCCTTCATCTCCGGGGCGATCTCGAAGACGGTCAACGTGCCCAACGAGGCGACTGTGCAGGACATCTTCGACACGTACGTGGAGTCGTGGCGGCAGGGCGTCAAGGCGATCGCTATCTATCGCGATGGCTCCAAGGCGGTGCAGCCCTTGAGCACGTCCAAGAACGAAAAGGCTGCGGCAGCCGAGACCGTCATCGTTCAGGGGCCGGTGCGGCGGAAGATGCCGGACACCCGGCAGTCGATCACGCACAAGTTCGACATCGAGGGTCATGAAGGCTACATAACGGTCGGCATGTACGACGACGGCCAGCCGGGCGAGGTGTTCGTCTCGATCGCCAAGCAGGGGTCCACGACGGCCGGCCTCTGCGAGGCTTTCGGCCGCGCGATCAGCTACACGCTCCAGTACGGCGTCCCTTTGCGCGATCTGGTCCAGCGCTTCAGCTACATGCGCTTCGAGCCCATGGGCCGTACCGCGAATCGGGAAATCCCGGTGGCGCAATCGATTGTCGATTACATCTTCCGCTGGCTCGCCTCCCAGTTCCTGAGCGAGGAGGACAAGCGAGAGCTGGGCATCCTCACGGAGAGCGAGCGGGCGCGCTTGCAGGCCCAGTACGAAGGCGTCCAGCCGCCCCTGGTCGAAGCGCCGGTTCAGCCGATCGCGTCCGTGCTGCCGCCCATCGCCGGCGGCGCTAACGGCGCGGCCGGCGCCAACGGCCACGGGGCCTACCGGGGGCCGCGCGTCCAGGCGGACGCGCCGGCGTGCTCGAACTGCGGCTGGATCATGTCGCGCTCCGGCACGTGCTACCGCTGCGAGAACTGCGGCAGCACGTCGGGGTGCAGCTGAGCGTCGGGGAGGGGTCCCGGAAGAGGGAACGCAAACCCGCCATTCCCTCGTTCCGGTTTCCTCGGCCCCTGTTTCTAGACAACCAGGTCGGCGGTTTCTGCCCCGTCACCGCCGACGCGCCTTCTCGAGGACGGCGCTCGCACCCCTCCGGGCGCCGTCCTCATCCTGTCAGGCTGGAGGACGGAGGTTGAGGACGTCTGGAGATCGGCGCGCAAGGCTTGCAGGTTGAGGCGGCGCGAACGTAAGATTCCTGCCCAGTGAACACACGTTCGTCTGAGACGAAATACTGGGTCGCGTTTTCGCGGCTGCCGCGCATCGGCAGCGTGAGGGCGGGCCGCCTTCTTGCCTACTTCGGCACCATGGAGGCCGCCTGGCGCGCCAGCGCTTCCGAGCTGCGAGACGCGGGCCTCGACCAAGGGACGGTCTCGAGCATCGTCGCCGGACGGGAAACGATTTCGCCCGACGCCGAAATGGAGCGCCTTCAGCGCGCCGGCGTCCATGCCCTTACCTGGGAGGACGAGGCGTACCCGGCGCGGCTCAAGGAGATCGACGACAAGCCGCCGGTGCTTTACGTCCGCGGTGAGCTGCGTCCCGAGGACGAATGGGCTGTCGCCATCGTTGGGACGCGGCGGGCTACTCCCTACGGGCGCCAGGCGGCGGAGCACTTCGCCTCTGGTCTGGCGCGCCACCGCATCACGGTCGTGAGCGGCCTGGCGCGAGGAGTCGACGCAGTCGCCCATCGCGCGGCCCTGGCCGCGGGCGGGCGCACCGTTGCCGTCCTGGCCTG
>DATMBD010000304.1:0-3548 GCA_035559355.1 Dehalococcoidia bacterium | reverse complement strand
GCCCAACAGGTAATCATTTGTCACCTGCCCCCGCGTCCCGCGCGCGTGATACTATGCGGCCGATATGGCGGCCGGCCCCGCACCCCTGCCGTCGACGGCCTTCGAGGAGCCCCTCTGGGCAGAACGGCGGCTCGTCGCCGGCGTCGACGAGGTGGGCCGCGGCCCCATCGCCGGGCCCGTTTACGCCGCTGCCGTAATCCTTCATCAGACGGCCAGGCCCGGCTGGCTGTGCGACCTCCGGGACAGCAAGACCCTGACCGCGCCGGAGCGCGAGCGCCTCAGCCAAGCCGTTCGCGAAGAAGCGCCCGCCTACGGCATCGGCTGGGCAACGGTAGCCGAGATCGACGCCTGGGGGATTTCGGCCGCAAACCGTCTGGCGATGGTCCGTGCCCTGCGGGCGCTGCCCTTGACGCCCGATTTCGTCCTCATTGATGGTCCGGCGAAGCTCCCTGGGCTCTCCCTTCCCCAGCAGGCGATCGTCGACGGCGACGCGCTCTGCATGTCAATCGCTGCCGCCTCCATCGTGGCCAAGGTCGCCCGGGATGAGGTCATGCGCCGCCTGGACGGGCTGTTCCCGGCCTACGGCTTTGCCTCCCATAAAGGCTATGCTACGAAGGAGCACCTGGAGCGCCTTGCCCTGCATGGGCCATGCGTGCAGCACCGGCGCAGCTGGCCCGCGGTGCAGCGAAGGGCACTGGGTGACATCCTTGCGGAGGCAGAGCTTTATGCCGCGCGATAAGGTCCGGAGCCGCAGGTTGGGGAACTTCGGTGAACGCGTCGCCGCGTCCCATCTCGAGGCGAAGGGCTACTCCATCCTGGAGCGCAACTGGTCCACGCGCGAAGGCGAGATCGACCTCATCGCCAGCCGGGGCTCCGACCTGGTTTTCGTCGAGGTGCGCAGCCGCCGCGGCAGGTCCATGGGCACGCCCGAGGAGTCGATCACCGGCCGCAAGGCGGCGCACATCCGCGCGGCGGCTGCCGCCTACGTGCGGCAGCACCCGGAAGCGCCGCCCAACCAGCGCGTGGATGTCGTGGCCTTGGAACTGGACGCCAAAGGCCGCGTCCTTCGCGTCGAGCAGATCGAAAACGCCATCGAGGACGAGTAGGGCCGGATTCATCATGGTCCCTCTTGGGACCCGTGCCGCGGGCTTCGCCACCTGCTACTCTAGGGCCGTGCCCGTCTACGAGTTCGCCTGCAACGCCTGCGGCGCCCCGATCTCCGTCTTCGTGCGCTCGATCAACGCACGCGTCGAGCCGCGCTGCCCGCGCTGTGGCTCCGCCGACGCCCGGCGCCTGATCTCGCGCGTCGCCGTCATCAAGGGCGAGGGCAGCTTCGACTCACTGGACGATCTCGACAATTTCGACGAGAGCGATCCCAAAGCCATGGCCCGCTGGGCCCGCCGAATGCAGCAGGAGCTCGGCGATGACGCCGGCCCCGAGTTCGAGGAGATGGTCGAGCGCCTCGAACGCGGCGAGTCCCTGGAAGACGACTTCGACGACTCCGTCGCTGGCGACGATGACGACCTCTGAGCGACGCGGGGCGGGCGACCGGCAGCGCGGGGCGCAAGCCCTCGTCCCGGCTTCGCCCTTCCGTCCAAGAAGATGCGCCACTTGATCCCCCAGGTGGAGGCGCTCGCCGAGAGCGCGAGCCAGGCGCTTGCCGCCAAGAACGCCGCCCGGGAGGCCAGTCTGAGCCGCTGCCGCGACGCGATCCGAAACTCCGCAAACGCCATCCGGGCGGTGCATCGGGCCGAATTCGAAGCGGCGCGCCTTCTCGCGGACAAGGCTGCCACCCTCCTGGCAGAGGCAAAGGCCGCCCTTCGCGGCCACGACGATATCCGTTACGCGGGTTTCGTCCATGACGCGGAAAAGGAGTACGCGGAGGCGCGCCTTACCCTGGCCATCATCGCCGGCGACGAACGCCTTCCCACGCCTGCCTCCCTGGACGTGGAGCTGGCCGCCTTCCTCAACGGCCTGGGCGAGGCCGTCGGCGAACTCCGCCGCTACCTGCTCGATTCGCTGCGCAGTGGCAGCGTCGAGCGCTGCGAGGACTGCCTGGCAGTCATGGACGAGATCTACGGCATCCTCGTCACGTTCGACTATCCGGAGGCCATGACCGGCGGCCTTCGCCGGACGACGGACAACGTTCGCGGCATTCTCGAGCGCACGCGCGGCGACCTTTCCCTTGCCATGCGCCAGCGCGATCTGGAGCGCTCGCTCGAGGAGTTCGAGCGCCGTCTACGGCCCGAGAGCGGCTGACGGAGCGCGAATTGGCGCCCGCGCTTTGTGCGGCCGTCGCAATTGCACGTCTTCTTGATCCTTTGGTCACAATCCAGTAGATTCCGTCTAGCCGTGGCCGAGACGCCTTGCCGGAAGACCACGGCCCGGTAGCGCTCCGCCCCATGCATGGTGGCGGAGCCGGTTTTGTCTGACACGGAGGTATCTCCCGATGCCAGAACTGACCTGGCTCATTCCCGTCGCCGGCGCGGCGGCAGTCTTGTACGCCCTCTGGCTGGCCAGGGACGTCCTCTCCCGCGATCCCGGCACGCCTGCCATGCAGGAGATCGGCGGCATGATCTTCGAGGGAGCCATGGCCTTCCTCAGCCGCCAATACCGGACGATTGCCATGTTCGCGGTGCTCACCGCAGTGGTTATCGGCTTGGTCGTCGGCGCCGTCTCCGAAGGCGTCCGCGAGATCACCAGCGAGGGCGGTCAGATCGATTACGGCGAGGTGGTCATCGGTCGATGGGAGGAAGGCCTGATGACGGGCATCGCCTTCCTCGTCGGCGCCTTCTGTTCGGGCCTGGCTGGGTACATCGGCATGTACATCTCCGTGCGCTCCAATTTGCGGACGGCCGCGGCCGCGCAGCGCAGCCTCAAGGATGCGATCACCGTCTCCCTGAGGGGCGGAGCAGTCTCCGGCTTCCTCGTCGTGGCGCTCAGCCTCCTGGGCGTCTCAACGATTTTCGCCATCTACAGCAACATCCTCGGCAATCCGCCCCAGATCGCGCCCTTCCTCATCGTCGGGTTCGGCTTCGGTGCTAGCTTCGTGGCCCTCTTCGCCCAGCTCGGCGGCGGCATCTATACGAAGGCAGCCGATGTCGGCGCGGACCTCGTCGGCAAGGTCGAGGCCGGAATCCCTGAGGACGACCCCCGCAATGCCGCCGTCGTCGCCGACCTCGTCGGCGACAACGTCGGCGACTGCGCTGGCCGCGGCGCCGACCTGTTCGAGTCAATGTCGGCGGAGAACATCGGCGCCATGATCCTGGGCGTCGCCATCTACACGGTGACCGGGGACATCGTCTGGATCATGTTCCCGCTGGTGCTGCGGTCGTTCGGCGTCTTCGCGACGATCATCGGCCTTCACTCGGTGCCGCTCTTGACCCGGGAAGACCAGCGCGACCCGATGGCGCCGTTGAACTACGGCTATTACATCGTCTCCATCCTCTCGGTCGTCGGACTGTTCATTACCACCTACGTCCTTCTCGACGACGAGTGGTACTGGTTCTTCTTCTGCGGCCTCGTGGGCATCGCCACCGGCATCGCCT
>DATMBD010000303.1:0-3483 GCA_035559355.1 Dehalococcoidia bacterium | reverse complement strand
CGGCGGGTGCGGCTGCTGGTACGGCTTGGGGTTCGGAAGCGCCTCTTCGAAGTGGAAGTACTTGCCGTGGAACGTGACCTCCGGCTGGGTCCAGGCCATCTTCACGATCTGCAAGACTTCTTCGCTGATCGCGGCCCGCTGGTAGAAGTCGACGCCCCAGCGGATGAATTCGTGCTCGTGGACGCCGATCCCGGTCCCGAACTCCACACGCCCGCGCGAGAGGTGGTCGAGCATCGCGACCTCCTGGGCGAGGCGCATGGGGTTGTAGAAAGGCAGCTGCCACATCATGGCGCCGATGCGGAGGCGCTCGGTGGCGCGCGCCACTGCCGTGAGATAGACGCTGGGCGCCGTGATGTTGGCGCCGGGCCGGTTCTGGTGCTCGATCGTGAAGTACGAGTGCCAGCCCAGGTCCTCCAGGCGCTGAGCCAGCCTGATGTGGGCGTCGTAGATATCTGCGAAGGTCGATTCGCCCTGCGGCGTCTCGGGTACGGGGTCCCAGAATGCGAAGTCCAGCCTGCTCACGTCATACCTCCGGCTCGATGCGCCTTGCGCCTGATTATAGGACGCGCGGCTGGAGCGAGCGTCGCGAGCGCGTGGGGGACGACGTGCTAAACCGCACTCCTACCTATTCGCACGGTCGGCTAGGCTAAAACGCGGCATGGCCAGCCCTTCTCGCCGCCGTCTCCTCGCCCTCTTCGGTCAGGTCCGCAGACATCCCCTCGCCGCCGCCGTCGCCGCCGCGGTGATCGTGAACGTCGTCGTCGCCGGTCTTTACGTGTGGAGCCAGGGCGGCCAGACGGCTGTTGTAGAAGTCCAGAGCGAAAACGGGTTCTATCGCGTCCTCGTCGACGGGCGCGTGGTATTCGGCTTCGAGGACGAGGCCCCGGGCCCGAAGGGCCTTCACCTCGACGCCCCCGCGAGCGGCGTAGTCACGGTCTCCTTGCCGAAATCCGTCTCCAGCCTGCCCGAGCCGGGCGGCATCGATTCCATCGTCGTCCTCGACCCTCAGGGCCGGGAGCTGTTCCGGGATGATTTCGAGTTCCTGGACCTCGACACTTGGCTGGTGGAGTCGGGAGCGCTGTCCGTCAAGGACGGCGTCCTTCGAGGCGAAAAGACCGACCAGGCAAATACGCTACGCCTGCGCGGCGAAGGCTGGCGCGATTACACCGTGCGCGTCACCTACCGCAACAATCGCGGCGGCACCATTGGCACACACGTCACCGGCGACGGGGGAGCGTTCTACCACTTCGAGCTGATCCGGGACCTTCCCAACTTCTTCGACGTCTTCAAGGACGGCGAACGCACAGGGATGGTCTTCGGCGGCTGGGTGCATACCGATCCCGGACAGAGCACCCGGTCCATCGCCGCCATGCTGACGCGGCCTTATCCGTACATCCTCCTGGGGCTCCTGGCCGGGCTGGCGCTAACCGTGTTCGTAGGGGCTGTCTGGAGGCTTGGGACTCGCAGGAAGGCCGTCTTCACGCCACAGTTCCCGGCGGGGGCGCTGTCGCTTGGGGCGGCGGCGCTTATTGCGGCGGGCGCGTTCGGGCTGGCCGTCTACATCAACCGCGACTACTACGGCTCCGTCCCCCACGTGCCGGACGAGGTCAGCTACATCTTTCAGGCGAAGCTCTTCGCTGCCGGCCGCATCGTGACGGACATTCCGCCCGTGAAGGAGGCCTTCTACTTCTACGTCCCCAACTTCATGTATGAGCACGGTGAGAAATGGGCCAGCATCTATCCGTTCGGGCATCCACTGATCTTGGCCATTGGCGAGATCGTGGGTGCCCTGGACGTAATCCCGCCCCTCGTCGGCGCGGCCACGGTCTTGCTCACGTTCGCGGTGGGGCGCCGGCTGTACGGCCTCCGCACGGGCCTGCTCGCGTCGCTCTTCCTTGCCGGGTCGCCGTTTTTCTTGATGCAGGCCAGCGGCTACATGTCGCACAACACCGGCGCCTTCTACATCATGGCCTGCCTGTTCTGTTTGCTCCGTCCCTCGCGGCCGCAGGTCTTCGGCTTCGCGGCGGGGCTGCTCTTCGGCCTGGGCGCGAACACGCGGCCTC
The DNA here is from genome assembly GCA_035559355.1 of Dehalococcoidia bacterium. GTDB lineage: Bacteria > Chloroflexota > Dehalococcoidia > DSTF01 > WHTK01 > WHTK01. The sequence goes on along the minus strand of DATMBD010000303.1, from coordinate 1,420 downwards.
TGAACATGGCTGCCCTGGCCCCACCTTTCGCCCTTCTGCTCCTCCTTCCTTTGCTGCGCCCCTCGGAGCGCGCCCTTTCGGTCCGGCGCCTGGCGGCCTTCCTGGCCGGCGGCGCGATCATGCTCCTGGCCATGCTTCTTTATAACCACGCAGTCACCGGCGATGTGCTGCAGACGCCGTACATGAACGAGAGCGCTGACCCTCTCGGCTTCACCAACGGTTATACGTTCGACATCGGCCTGCGGAACCAGCAGGCCCAGCTCATGGCCCTGGGCCTGGTCTTCAACGGCTTGCCGGCTTACCTGAGCCTCGCCCTCCCATTCGTGCCGTTTCTTCTCGGCAGCCGCAACCGCTGGGACTACTTCTGCTTGGCGTGCGTCCTGCTGCCCGTCTCCGCCTACATCTTGTACCGCTTCAGCGGCGTGTACGCCGGCCCCCGCTACTGGTACGAGACGATGCCGTTCCTGACCCTCCTCGCCGCGCGGGGGGCGGAGACGGCAGGCGTGTTTCTAGCGGGCTTCGCCTCCTCGTTCCTCGAGAAGCTGGCGCCCGCCACCGCCCCCCGGCCGCTGCTGCCGCAAGCCGCCGGCGTCTTCGTCGCCTCGCTGGCTGCGGTCGCGCTCCTGGTCTGGGGGAGCGGCAGCTGGCTCTTTGGCTGGCGGCCGCACGAGGATGCCGTCAGCATCCCGACGCGCCTCGACGAACTGGAGGCGATCTTCGAGGTGGACAGCCGTCTGGCAGACCTGGCGGACAGGACGCCCCTGGACAACGCGCTCGTCCTCGTCAAGCCGTGCGGGTTCTTCGCCAGCGGTCATTGCTATGGCTCCGTCTTCGTCCGCAATTCCGTGGACTTCCAGGGTCGCGTGGTCTGGGCGCGCTACGTGGAAGGCCGCAACCAGGAAATCATCAGCGCCTTCCCGGGCCGCAAGGTCTATGTCGCCACCTGGGACGGCCAAGCGTCGATCGACCCCTATGACCCCGTGCTCGACCGCTGACTCTCTGACCGGGCCGTCCTAGACGTGCTCTTCTTCCAGCAGGCTAGCAAGGGCACCTACGAGCACGGCGTTGGCGCCGATGAGAATCAAGGTCTGGGCGACGGCGGCAAGGCCGAGTTGACTCACGCCGGCCGGCGCACCGAATACGAGGAGGACGTCCAGGCCGATTCCCACGGCCACCAGCGCCAGCCCGAGCGCGGCGAACACCTCCAGGCTGAGGTATCGGCTATAGAAGCGCACGAAGACATCTTCGTTGGTGATGCCGCGGGCGCTCGTGTAGAGGCGCGAGGCGAAGCCCAGGAGGAATGCGTCGAAGCCCACGACCGTCAAGATGCTGCCGGCGAAGACTGGCTGCCAGGTCCAATCGCCGATCTCGATGCGGTCGTTGGTCAGGGCTGTGATCAAGATGGCGAATCCGGCTAGCG
>DATMBD010000302.1:0-2453 GCA_035559355.1 Dehalococcoidia bacterium | reverse complement strand
TGCCGGTGAGCACGGTGGCCTTGCCGGTGCGTTCCAGGCGGAGGGTGCTGCTTTCCCAACCGCCGCCGGCGACGATGAACGACGGGCCGACGCCGCATAGCTCGACATACGCGGAGAGACCAATGCCGAGGTAGCGGCCCTGCTGGCGCAGCTCCTGCTGCCGCCGGCGTAGCTCCTGGTAGCCGGAAACTTCCAGCGCCTTGTCGAGCGTCGGCTCGTAGTTGCCGCTGTCGTAGTGGAGGCCGGTGGGCGTAGCGAAGGGGAACTCGGAAGGCGGGATGAAGTTGCGCCGCCGCACCTCTGCGGGGTCCATGTCCAGCTTGCGGGCGAGCATGTCGATCGCCCGCTCGATGAAGTAAGTGGCCTCGGGCCGCCCAGCGCCGCGGTAGGCGTCGACCGGTGTCTTGTTCGTGTAGACCTCGTTTAGTTCTGCGTAGAAGGCGCCCATCTTGTAGACGCCAGAGAGCATGAGCAGCGTGAGTGTGGGGATGGAAGCTCCGGCCTGCTGGTTGTAGGCCCCGATATCGGCCACGATCCGCAGCCTCTCGCCGATGATGCGGCCATCCCTGCGCGCCGCCAGCTCCACCTCGGCTTGGATGTCGCGGCCGTGAGTGGTGGCGAGGAAGTTCTCGGAGCGCGATTCCACCCACTTGACGGGCCGGCCCAGGCGCATGCTCGCCAGGGAGACGAGCACCTCTTCCGGATAGGCAGCGATCTTGGCGCCGAACCCGCCCCCAACCTCCGGAGCGATGACGCGCACCTTGTGCTCGGGGACGCGTACCAGGGAGGACAGCGTGCCTCGCAGCCCGTGCGGCGCCTGGGTGGAGGACCACACGGTCAGCGTCTCGTCGCCGGGGTCGAAGCTGGCCAAGGCGGCGCGCGGCTCCATGGGGTTGGGGATGAGGCGAGAGTTCACCATCCACTGCCGGACGGTGACGTCCGCGTCGCGGAAGGCGGCGTCGGCCGCCTCCTTGTCGCCCATCGGGATGTTGACGCACAGGTTCGTGCCGAACTCTGAGTGGATCACCGGCGAGCCGGGCTCCAGCGCCCGCCGCGCGTCCGTGACCACGGGCAGGTCTTCGTACTCGACCTCCACGAGGTCGGCCGCGTCCGCGGCCTTGTAGCGATCGGTGGCGATGACGGCGGCGATGCCTTCGCCGACGAAGCGCACGGTGCCATCAGCGAGGGCGTAGCGGGTGGCGGAATTCATGCCCGGCTGATGGGCCGTGGGCATCATGTCGCTGGCGGCCTTGACGTCTGCGCCGGTGAGGACGAGAACCACCCCGGGAGCGGCGCGCGCCCTGCTGACGTCCACGTTGACGAGGCGGGCGTGGGCGTGCGTGCTACGGACGATGGCCATGTGCAGCATGCCGGGGAGCTTGACGTCGTCCACATAGGTGGCCTTGCCGGTGATCAGGCGCGGGTCTTCGCGGCGGCGGACGGGTTCGCCGACGAATTTCGGGAGCTGTCGGGCTGCCGTCATCGCTGGCCTCCCATGGCTTCGGCGGCCGCCTGCACCGCCTTGACGATATTGTGGTAGCCGGTGCAGCGGCAGTAGTTGCCGCGCAGCCCCTCACGAATCTCGGATTCGGACGGGTGAGGGTTTTCGCGCAGCAGACCGTAGGCGGACATGATCATGCCCGGCGTGCAGTAGCCGCACTGCAGGCCGTGCTTCTCCCAGAAGGCCTCCTGCAGGGGATGGAGTTCCCCGTCCCGCCGCAGGCCTTCGATGGTGGTGATCTCGGAGCCGTCAGCCTGCACGCCGAAGACCGTGCACGATTTCACGGAGGCGCCGTCCATGAAGACCGTGCAGGCCCCGCACTGACTGGTATCGCAGCCGATGTGGGTGCCGGTGAGGAGGAGTTCCTCCCGCAGCAGGTGTACGAGGAGCATGCGCGGTTCGACTTCGACCTCGACGGGCTCCCCATTGAGAACGAACCTGATCTTCCGTTTGGCCATCCGCCGCTCCTTTCAGCCGCCCCCGGCGGCGCGCGCCTTAAGTGCTTCCTGCACGTTCTTGAGAAAGGTCTCCGTAAGCGACTTCGAGGCTGAGGGCAGGAGCCGCTGCCCGACGGCCGCTAAGGGCCCGCTTATGCGTGCATCGCCCTGGTAGCGGACGAGCGTGGCGCCGTCCTGGGCCACCAACTCCACCTCTCCCTCTCCCTGGATTTCCGCATGGCCGCTCCTGGCCCTGACGCGAAATTTGGCGCTCGTGAACGGCGTCTCCTCCACGATTTCGAGCGTGCCCCGATAGAGGCCCTTGATGGGGCCGATGCCCACCGAGGCGGAGCCGGCAAAGGCGTTAGGCCCGGTCTGGCTGAGCTCCTGGCAGCCGGGCACGGTCTCGCGCAGGAGGGCTTCGTCGTGAAGCGATCGCCAGATCGTTTCGGGAGTCGCAGGCAGAAGGTACTCGCCTTTGATGTTCATGCAGGCGCCTGGGCGGCTACGAATTC
>DATMBD010000301.1:0-3599 GCA_035559355.1 Dehalococcoidia bacterium | reverse complement strand
TTCCCGCCGGTTCAGTAGGGCGCGCAAGCCCTCACGGACCACCTCATGGTCGTCAACAAGCATGACTCTGAGCTCGTCAGCCGGCATCTCATCCTCCTGCGACGCCGGCGGCCGGCACCACGACCTCCACTTCCGTTCCCCCGCCCGCAGCAGCCCGGACCGCCAAGTCGCCGCCCATCCCAGCGGCCAGGGCTCTCATGGCGGTAAGGCCGCGCCCTGCCTCCACGCTCCCCCAATCGGCGCCGACACCGTCGTCAACGATCCGCAGGATGACTTTATCACCTTCCTGGCCGAGCAGGACGCTCACGCTGCGAGCTCGGGCGTGGTCTCTTACGTTCGACAGGGCCTCATCCGCGATCAAGAAGAGCCGTGTCCGCTGGACGTCGTCGAGCACGGGCGGGCTTGCGCCCACGACGCTGAGGCTGGCCTGGATGACCGCGCCGACGGAATGGTGGTGGAGCAGCGCGAGCAGCGCCTCCGGCAGGTCCGGCGCCCCGCGAGGCGCCGGATCGCGGGCCGCGATGAAGGCCCTGAGCCTCGCGATGGCCGAGTCCAGGGCCTCGATCGAGTCTTCGATTTCACGCCGGACGCTTTCCGCGTCTTCGAGGCGGTCGAGACAGCTTTCGAGCCGTAGCCCGACGCCGTACAGGGTTTGAATGACGCCGTCGTGCAGCTCCATGGCGCGCTCGTCGCCCTCTTCCAAACGATCGGCGTCACTCCCGAAGGTCGGGCTCATGCAGACAGAATGGCCGTCGGCGGACGGGGCGACGAGGGCTGTTCGGCCCCAGATTCGGACGGGCGGCTCAGGGCGGCCAGGATTCCAGCCGATAAGCGCTGTCCCAGAAGCGCCACTCCAGCCGCGACGAGAATTCAAAGGCCTGGCGCATGCGCTCGCGCTCGGCATCGCTGGCGCCGGCGGCGGCTGTCTCCGTGACCTCTATGGCTCGGTCGACGCTACGGCTGAATTCTTCGCCGGCGTAGGTCTCGATCCAGCGGGCGTAAGGGTTCTTGGCCAAGCTTTCGCGCGCCCGCCGGCGGATTTCCGTGCCGACTTCGCGATAAATCCAGAAGCAAGGCAGCAGCGCCGCCAAGGCCTCGCCGTGGCTCGCCAGCGCGGCTGTCGAGAGCAAATAGTGCGTATAGGCGAAGCAGGACGGCGATTTGCCGACATCGAGAGTGACGCCGAACTCGCGAAAGTACGTCTCGTGCAGCGCCCGCTCGACGGCGATCGCGCCGGCCGCGAAGCCGAGGAACGACTGCATCTCGTCAACGCGCGGCAGCTTCGCCCCGGCGATGGCCAGTGCCCGCGAGAAGTCCTGCAGGTAGAGAGCGTCCTGTTTCATGTAGAACGCGAACCGCTCCCGCGCCAGGCTCCCGTCCGCAAGTTCGCGGATGAAGGCGTGATCAAGGATGGCCGCATAGATGGGCCGAATCGACTCCCAGAGGCTGTCCGTGAAGCGCATGACGGCTACAGGTTACAGAGATCGGGGCCGAGAAGGCAGGGCTGACTCGAATCAACCCAACGAAATCGACGGCTTCAGCAGAGTGCAGCCCTGCGGGGGAATCCGAACCAAGGCGAGCTGCGGCTTCGAGCCATCTGGGAGCGCCTCGACGCCTCAGACCGATGGCCGCTCTGGGCAAGCCGCGCACGCGGGCAGCATGTCAGGAGCGCCCGGCGGCTGCAAGCCTGCGGCCGAGAGCAGGCGCAGCGCCGTCCACAGCGGCAGACCGACGACGTTGCAGTAGCAGCCCGCGTACGCCTCCACGGGATGGAACCGTTCGTCCTGGATGGCATAGGCGCCGGCCTTGTCGAAGGCGTCGCCGCTGGCAATGTAGACTTCGACCTCTTCCGCGCCGTACGTTCGCATGCGCACGCGTGTCACCACCTGGGCGGAAAGGAGCCGGCGGCCGGGGACGCAAAGGGTGACCCCCGTGATCACGCGATGGGTCCGGCCGCGCAGGCGCGCCAGCGTTTCCCGCGCCTCCGCGGCGTCTCGTGGCTTGCCCAGGACTTCGCCGCGCAGGACGACCACCGTATCAGCCGCAAGCACGGCCTCGTGCGGGCGTCTGGCGGCGACGTCGAGCGCCTTTTCACGGGCGAGGCGTCGCGCAAGGGCGCGAGCCGAAGCGGTAACCGCCCCATCCTCGTCCACCTCCGGGGGGACGACCTCGAATTCGAAACCAAGACGGGCAAGCAGCTCCCGCCTGCGCGGGGAGGAGGATGCGAGCACCAGCCTCACGCCCGCCGCCTTAGGTTGGCCACGCACTCGATATGGAACGTCTGGGGGAACATGTCCAGCGGCGTCACGTCCACCAGCTCGAAGCCCCCGTCTACCAGCAGCCGCAGATCGCGCGCCAGCGTGGAGGGGTCGCAAGAGACGTAGACGAGGCGCTCTGGCGCCAGGTTCACGATCGCCGCGATCGCCTGGGGGTGGCAGCCCTGTCGCGACGGGTCCAGGATGACCGCGTCCGGCCGCTCCTTCAGTCCCGGCAGCACGTCCTCGACCTTGCCTTCGAAATAGGTGACGTTGTCTAGGTCCGCGGTGTTCGCCCTCGCGTCCGCCACGGCTGAAGGCGACTCCTCGATGGCGATGACGCGCCGCACCATCGGCGCGAACAGGACGGCGAACGTCCCCACGCCGGCGTAAGCGTCCAGGAGGAGGTCTTCCGGCCGGGGCGCCAGCTTCTCGCGCACCAGCTCAGCCAGGCGCTCCGCCTGGCGCGTGTTCGACTGGAAGAAAGACGACTTCGAGATCCGAAAGCGGCGGCCCAGCAAGGAATCGTGGTAGTGCTCCCGCCCCGGCGGCGCCGAGGGCTCCCGCTCGCGCATGTCGGGCTCCACCAGGAGCTCGCCGGTGTTGACGCCGTAACGCATCTCTACCTGATGGAGGCCCGCAGCCTTCCCTTGCAGGAGCGCCAGCGTCTCGTTGATGCGCGGGTGGGCGATGAGGCAGCGGTCGATGGGCAGGAAGCGATGGCTCCCGCGCTGGACGAAGCCGATGTCGCCGCGGCGGCCGGCGCTCATGCGGACGTGATTCCGATAGCCCCACGGTTCGTCAGCGGGGATGGTCTCGGCCACCGGTTGCTCGGCGAACTTGCCGATGCGCCGCAGCTGCTCCTGGACGACTCGCCGCTTCAGCTCCAGCTGCCGCGGGTACGCGACATGCTGCCAGTGACAGCCGCCGCATGCCCCGAAGTACGGACATGGAGGCTCGACGCGGTCCGGCGAAGGCGACAGCACCTGGATCACGCGGGCCTGGGCGAAGTCCGGCCGGCGGCGGTAGATTTCGGCGACTACCCGCTCGCCGGGGATGCCGTATTCGACGAACACGACTTCGTTGTCGTGCCTGGCGATGGCGTGGCCTTCGTAGGCGATGTCCACGAGGTCCAGCGTCACCCGTTCGGGGTCGATCAGGCCTTGGCGCTTCCGGGACCGGCGGCTACTCATGCTCTACGGGTAACACAAATCCGCCCCGCTGTCAGTGGACCGGGGCAGCGGCCGGCGCCGACGACCAGGGGTTCGTTACATCGTCAGATCGATTTCGTGGAGTGAGGGGCTGACCCGGAGCGGCGCTTCGGTGATGGCCTGGACCTCCTCC
>DATMBD010000300.1:0-2639 GCA_035559355.1 Dehalococcoidia bacterium | reverse complement strand
CGCCATGCGGTCCTCCCAGCCGCGGAAGACCTCGGGCAACGCCCAGTCGTTCCACACCCGGCAGAGGGCCGCCTGCAATTCGACATCAGGCGAGGTCCAGTGCTGGAGCCCCTTGTTGGGGTAGATGACCTCGGCGTCGATGCCATCGCGCGCGTGGTCTCGCATCCGCTCAGCGGGGTCGCGGTGGCCGGCCTTCGCCCGCTCGAGGTCCTCGCCCTCCATCTTCAGTTCCCGCACGCGCACAGGACGATGGCCTTCGACCACCGACCACTTCTCGCCCTTCTCGTCGACTTCGATGCGAGGGATGCGATGGCGGAAGCGCGCCTCGATGCGGCGCTCCCAGAGGTCCGTGGGTTCGTTCACGTGGCAATCGGCCGAGACCACGAAGTATTTCTTCATCGCCTCGGGCTTCGCGGGGCGTTCGAGCGTTGCGGTGGCAGACACGGCAAATCCTCCTGCAAGGCCGACGATCGTTTGGCGCAGCCTTACTATTCGAAACCACTATCTACGTTTCGCAGATCGCGCTGTCAACGGAGCACCTGTTTGGGGATGCCCGTGCACGCGGCGGCGGTGGGCCGCGATGGAACAGCGAAGTAGAGCTACGTTGAGTGTGTAAGGAGGGCGGGTCTGACCGATAAAGTGAGTATGCCAATCACCACTTGTCGGAGGCAGACCCACCCATGGCCAAGGTACAACAGGATGCTCACGCACGGCTCGCCGAGGAGCGCTGGGAGTTTTTCGAGCAGCTCTGGCGAGCGACTCGCTCAGCAGGACAGAGGACGGTGGCCCTCAGCATCCAGGGCAGCGTCGAGGCCCGCGTTGCCGCCTGCCGGGCGGACGGCGGTGAGTCGATGGTCCCGGCCTGTCCGGGCTGTGGCAGCATCGAGCGACGCGATTTCCGTAAGAACGGAAGCTACGAACGCCAGCTGCTCACCTCGGAAGGTCCGATCCGGGTGCGCGTACCACGACTGCGCTGCCGCTGCGGCAAGAGCATCCCGGTGGAGCAGCTGGGCTACGGTCGGCGACGACGGGTCAGCTACGACCTGCTGACCGTGGTCATCGAGCTGGTTGGCATGCGGACCGCCCTGCGGTCTGTCGTCGCCTGGCTCGAGCGTCGCGGTATCCACCTCTCGGCAGCGTCGCTAAGCCGCATGCTGGCCAGGCTGGAACTGCCGGTCCTCGGGCCGTTGGAAGCGTCTCCGGCGGAGATGAGCGTCGACGCGATGTACGTGAAGCTCTGGGACAAAGAGCGTCCTCCGGGTTGGGACTCGGAACGGGCCGCGGTCCTTTTGGCTGTCAATCACGATCCCCGCGTCCGGGAGAAGGTGATCGGCATGGTCTTCGCCCCAGCCGAGACAGAGGAGGGCTACCGGAGCCTGGCCGACCAGCTCATCAGCCGGGGGATGGACCCACACGCTCCCCTGGTCGTGGTCTCCGACGGCGCCCAGGTCATCCCCGCTGGCTTCAGCCGGAGCTTCACGGACGTCTCCTTCCAGCGCTGCCAGTGGCACCTTGCCCGGGAGGTGCGCGAGGCTGCCCCCGTAGCTTTGAAGGAACGCGCCGCTGGCGCCGCCTGGTACGTCCTCCAGGCGCGGACGCCAGCGGAAGCCGCGGAGCGGCTGCAGCAAGTCCGCACCTGGAGGGACAGTCACGCTGAGGCCCTCGCTCTCCTCGAACGTGGCCTGGAGGCGGCTACCCTCTGCCTGCGCCGTCCCGTTATCCAGCGCACCAACGGCCGGGCCGAGCGCTACGTCCGTGAACTCCGACGCCACTACCGTCCCCGCGAAGCCTTCCGCTCCAACCGTTGCGCCGTCCGTCGCATCGCCTTCTGGACGCCGACCATCAACGCACGCCACACCGGCATCGACTGGCTCGCATCCCTCCTCGCCGCTCAGCTAGGCTTGCGCCGGCGTATCTCCCGGTTCCCCGCTCCCGTACACACTTGATGCAACGCTTCCGAACAGCGAGCGCCACTATCCGTCAGCCCACGCATCCCCTACGCTGCCGGCATTCCGTCGAGGAGCGCACCCGACCATGACCGTCACGATCCGCGACCTCCAGGCCAATGGCCTCACGTTCCGTTGCCGCGAGGCGGGTCCCCCCGCAGGCGAGCCTGTGCTGTTGCTCCATGGCTTCCCCGAGACGTCGCACATGTGGACCGACCTCCTCCCGAAGCTCGCCGCCGAGGGGTACCACTGCCTCGCACCCGACCAGCGCGACTATAGCCCGGGAGCCCGCCCTGCCGAAGTCGAAGCCTACCTCACCGATAACCTGGTCGCCGATGCGCTCGCCCTCGCTGCTGCGGCCGGGTTTGGGCCCCGCTTCCACCTGGTCGGTCACGACTGGGGCGCTGGCGTTGGCTGGCGCCTCGTCCGCGACCATCCCGGCGTCGTGGCGAGCTGGACCGCCCTTTCCATCCCACACCCGGCCTCGTATGGCCGTGCCTTTGCCGAGGATCCCGACCAGCAGCAGCGCAGCCAGTACATCCTCTTCTTCCAGCAGCCAGGCGCGGCCGAGGAGATGCTGCTGGCGAACGATGCCGCAGCCCTCAGGCAGGTTTGGGACAGGAGCAGCCCCGAAGAGGTCGCCGAGTACATGGCCGTGCTCACTGCGCCAGGCGCCCTCACGGCCGCCCTCAA
>DATMBD010000299.1:0-2075 GCA_035559355.1 Dehalococcoidia bacterium | reverse complement strand
AAAATCATGGTCGAAATCTCCCTTTGCAACTGATGTTTGCAGGCAATCCGCCGCACTGCGAAGGCAATCGACAAGGTCTTCGTAAGCATCCTTTGTCGTGTCGAACTGCCCGCTGATCCACTCCGTCCCCTGGACGGTGAGTACGCTCCGGCGCTGCGCCAGCGCCGGAAACCACTCGAGGGCCGGGTCGACGCGCGCGATCCCCGTTGCCGGCATGACCAGGAAGACGGCGTCCGGGGGCGTGTTCGCCTTCACCCACGCCATCGCCTCCCGATCCGCCTCCGGCAGCATCACGAGCGGCGAACGCTCGTCCGTCGTCGAATACAACGCGGAGAGGGGCGCGTAGACGAACAGCGCCAGGCCCACGGCCGCGTACGCCCATCGCGGCGTCACCTCGCCCACTCCGCCCGGTGCGGGCCGCCGCAGGAGCGGCAGCACCACGTCGAAGAGGCCGATGGCCGCCAGCATTGCCAGCGGCACCTCCGCCGTCGTCGCCGCCTTGCGGGGGTCGAGGATGAAGAACGCCAAGAGCCACGCCGGCAGGAGGAAGCGGCGGTCGCGCAGGCAAGCCAGGACGCCCAGCAAGCCCAGCGCCGCGGCCAGCGGGAAAAGCGGCTCCTCCGTCCACTCGAAGAGGAAGGGGCGGAGAACTTGGAAGGGCGAATGGCCGCCGGTTTGGCTCGCGGCCAGCAAGGGGTCCGGCCCCAGCCGCAACAGCACCTCCAGCCACCACGGGGCCGTCAGCACGCAGACGGCCGCGGCGAGCGCCGCCGAGCGCAGGACCGCCGGCCGGTTGCGGCCCATGATCGAGAAGAAGACGCCCAGGCTCGCGGCCACGAACCAGCCCATCTCTGGATGAAAGAGGACCGTCGCCGCTGCCAGCACCGCGGTGGCGATGAGGTGGCGCTTTTCGCCGCGGCTGTAGAGGAGATAGCCTTGCCAGACGGCCAGCACGGCGAAGAAAAAGCCCGGCGACCGCGTCAGGCCTCCGCCGACGATCTCCCAGTTGAAGGCGCGCGGCACGAAGGCGAACACCAGCGTCGCCGCCACCGCCATGCGCTCGGTCGGGAGCATCGCCTTCGCCAGCAGATAGACGGCGACGACGGTGAAAACGCTGAACACGGCCGGCAGGAAGAGCAGGAGGTCGAGCGTGCTGATGCCGGCGACGTCCGAGATCGCGGCGGTCATGTAGAAAGCCGCCGGCGGATACGCAAAGGGGATGGAGCCGCCGTTGTAGGACGTGTACTCCGGCAAGCGATAGGCGTTCGCTTTCAGGTCTTCGACCATGACGTAGAACATGCCGCCGTCGTTGAGGGGAAAACCTCCGCCCATGGAGACGATGGCGAAACGGAGGAGGGCGGCGAGAGCCACCCCGAAGGCGAGAGCGGCCGCGAGCCACGGCTCTTCAGCCGCCAGCGAGCGTCCGGCCGCGGTCGGGAAGAGCCGCCGAGAGAGCGCGCTCAGCCGCGAAAGGCGGGCCGAGCCTTGCGGTGCTATCGCTTCCGTAGGCCGCTCCTTGGCGCCCCGCTCCGCGGGGTTGTCTCTCTACTAACCGCAGATTCAGCCCTCATGTTACCGATTTTCGGCCGTACGTAATCCTTCTGAAATCGCGTCCCTGCCAGGCTCAAAACCAGACCCAAGCTGTCGATTACTCTTACGTGAGCATCACACCAGCAGGCATCGGATTCGTCGTCCTTCTCGGCACCATCCTCGGGTTCATGGTCAACTACCCGCTCGACCGCTTCCTCGGGATGTTCGTCGTTGGTGCGGTGTTCGGGGTCATGGCCATGGCGGCGTCGTGGGCCGCGTTCTCGGTCTACGACTACTTCTTCGCCGGCTACGACCACCGCCGCCGCTAGGCAGGTGCGCGGCCGGCAGTCCGAAATCGAGGCTGCCGCCGGCGTGCGTAGGGGATGCGCCAAGAAGGAGTAGGTGCATGCCTGATGCGGCGACGGCCGCGGCAGGCCGCATGATCGTGGCGCAGACGTGACAGACAGGAGCTCTACCGTGATTCGAAGACGTTACATGACTCTCGCCACCTGGGCCCGCGAACGCCACGAGCGCCTGGCGGCGGA
>DATMBD010000298.1:0-5585 GCA_035559355.1 Dehalococcoidia bacterium | reverse complement strand
TTCGACATCTTTTCGCGGCCGTCGGTGCCCAGGAGAAGTGGCACGCACACGGCCACGAGCGGCCGTTCCCCCATGGCCCGTTGCAGATGGCGGCCTTGCATGATGTTGAAGAGCTGATCCGTGCCGCCCACCTGCACGTCCGTCTTGAGATAGTAGGCGTCATAGGCCTGCATGAGGGCGTAGATGAACTCGTGCAGGTAGAGGGGCTTGCCCTCCTCCATCCGCCGGCGGAACGTCTCGTGATCCAGGAATTGGCCGACCGTGAACTTGGAGGCCAGCTGGACGACCTCTGCCAGCGTCAGCGGCGCCAGCCATTCGCCGTTACGGGCGATGCGCGTCCTCTCGGGGTCGAGCACCCGAAACGCCTGGTCGAGCCACGTGCGCGCGTTCGCTTCCACCTCCTCGGCGGTCAGCATCTGCCGCGCCGCGCTCTTGTCCGAAGGGTCTCCGACCACCGCCGTCATCGTCCCCATGAGGAAGGTAACCTCGTGGCCGAAGCGCTGGAACTGGCGCAGCTTCAGCATCGGCACCAGGTGGCCAAGGTGGAGACCCGTGCCCGTGGGGTCGAAGCCGGCATAGACGCGCAAGGGCCTGCCCGTTTGCAGCAGCTCGCGCAGGTCTTCCTCCATCGTCCGCTGGATGTTCGCGTCGCCGTAGTCGACGCCGCTCATCAGCACGCTCATCTGCTCTTCGACGGAGGCCGTTATCCTAGCCATCGCCCCTAGTATAGGGCGGCCCGCGCCAGGGGCTATGAGGCGTCAGCAGGCTGGCGTTAGCCGCCGCCGCGCGGGCGTTCGCGCTCGCCTTCGATGACATCCACGAGCGCCCGCAACGTGGCCTCGAAGGCGGCCATCTGCTCTCGGCCCAAGACTTCGGCCCATTCCGCCCGTAGGGCGGCTATTGCCCGCCGGGCGATACTCTCGACCTCGCGCCCTTTCTCCGTCAAGCGCACCAGGCGAGCCCGCGCGTCCTTGGCGTCCGGGATTCGTTCCACGTAACCCTTTGTGGAAAGGAAATCGACCAGATAGGCCATGGACTGCTTGGTCATCTGGGCCGAGTCCGCCAGGTCGGTCAGCCGAGCACCGCCCTCGGGCAGGTGCTGGAAGACGACGAAGTGGGCCGGCGTCAGGTCGGCAAAGCCCTCCTCCCTCAGCTCGGCGTGGATGCGCCGCACGATCGCCTGAAACGGGATCCGGAGGAGCGCTCCCAGCATGCGACCACGCGCTTCGTCGGACATCCTCCTCGCCTTCGGGTTTGCTCTTTTAGTCAGATTTTCTTACTATCTCCGTAGTCAGAGTCTCTGACTAATCGTACGCAGGAGGAACCAAAATGTCGATTGACGCGGTTGGCAGGCCTTACGCTTTGGAGGCCGACGGGGGAGACCTTTACTGGTTCCTGGACACGCTCATGGAGGTGAAGGCGGGCGGAAGGCAGACGCATGGCTCCTTCACCGTTATCGAATGGCTCGCCGACGTCGGCTTTGCGCCGCCGCCACACGTCCACAAGCAGGAAGACGAGGCTTTCTACGTCCTGGAGGGGAAGCTTTCCGTGCGCTGCGGCGATGACCGACTCTCCGCCCAGCCTGGAGCTTTCGTTTTCCTCCCTCGCGGGATTCCGCATACGTTTACGGTCGAAGAGAAGGTTCGTGCTCTCCAGATAACTGGGCCGTCCAGGTTCGAGGAGTTCGTTGCCAAGATTGGCGCCGCCGCTCCTAACGCCACGCTTCCGCCGCCCAGCCCTCCCGACGTTGAAAAGCTGCTCCGCGTGGCGCGCGAGTTCGACATCGAGATCCTGCCGCCCACCTGACGCCGCCTTTGGACTTGGCATTTGACATGAACACAATATTTGGTATTGACAAGGCCGATCGTCTGCTATAAGTTGTGGCCGCGCTGGCGCCCTGCCTTGCAGGGCTAATAGGGAACCCGGTGAGAATCCGGGGCTGCCTACCCCGCAGCGGTCAGCGAGAACGACCTCCGCCATCAAGCACTGTCCTTCTCGGAAGGATGGGAAGCGGCGGACAGTAGGAACCTCGCCCCTGGCGAGAACGCTCGCGAGCCCGAAGACCTGCCCGCGCCTGCCGGCAGACGAGAAACCGCCGGTAGCTCGACCCTGGAGGCCTCGGGGAGGGCCTGCCGGCGGGTTCGAGCGACGGTGCGCCGCGGGCGCCGTCGCTTTTGGCTCTCCCGGCCGCCGTCTTCCTCGCAGGCCGCACGAACTGGAGGAAGACATGGTCAGCCAAGCCCCGCCCCTGGACGCCGACGCCCAAATCCAGACCCAGATGCGCGTCACCAAACGCAACGGCAGCACCGAGCCTGTCGACGTCAACAAGATCGTGCGCGCCGTCAGCCGCTGCTGCGTTGGCCTCGACGCAGTCGACGCCATGCGCATCGCCACGAAGACGATCAGCGGCCTCTATGACGGCGCCACTACGCGCGAGCTGGACCAGCTATCGATCCAGACCGCCGCCAGCCTGATCGTCGAAGAACCCGAGTACTCGAAACTCGCGGCCCGCCTCCTGGCGACCTACGTCGATAAAGAAGTCCGCAACCAGGAAATCCACGCCTTCTCGCAGTCGATCGCCGCCGGCCGCCGCCTCGGCCTGCTCAACGAACGCATCGCTGCCTTCGTCGCCGCCAACAGCCGCAAGCTCAACGACGCCGTCCGCGCCGACCGCGACCGCGAGTTCGAATACTTCGGCCTGCGCACCCTCTACGACCGCTATCTCCTCAAGCACCCTGAGACCCGCTTGGTGATCGAGACGCCCCAGTACTTCTGGATGCGCATCGCGTGCGCTCTCGCGGAGACGGTGGGCGGCGCCCTGGAGCTCTACGAGCTCTTCTCCAACCTCGAATACATTCCCAGCTCACCGACGTTGTTCAACGCAGGCGCCGTGCACGAGCAACTCTCGTCCTGCTTCCTCCTCGACTCGCCGCAGGACGACCTGCGCTCCATTTACGAGCGCTACGCCGAGATCGCGATGCTGTCCAAGTTTTCCGGCGGAATCGGCATCGCCTATCATCGCGTCCGGTCGCGCGGCTCGCTCATCGCGGGCACGAACGGCCGCTCCAACGGCATCGTGCCGTGGCTGCGGACGCTGGATGCGTCGGTCGCAGCCGTCAATCAGGGCGGAAAGCGCCAAGGCGCCTGCTGCGTCTACCTCGAACCCTGGCACGCGGACATCGAGGAGTTCCTCGAGCTTCGGGACAATACGGGCGATCCGGCCCGTCGCACGCACACCCTGAATCTGGCCGTTTGGGTGCCGGACCTCTTCATGCGCCGGGTGGAATCGGGCGGCGCATGGAGCCTGTTCGACCCGAAAATCGTGCCCCATCTGCCCGACCTCTACGGCGAGGCTTTCGACCGCGCCTACGAAGAGGCGGAGGCGGCCGGCCTGGCCGCAAAGACGCTGCCTGCTCGCGACCTTTACGGGCGCATGATGCGCACCCTCGCACAGACCGGGAACGGCTGGATCACGTTCAAGGACAAGTGCAACCGCGCTTGCAACCAGACGGCCCTCCCCGGCGCCGTTGTTCACAGCTCCAACCTCTGCACCGAGATCGTGGAGGTCACGAGGCCGGGCGAGACCGCCGTCTGCAACCTCGGCTCCATCAACCTCGCCCGCCATACGTTCGAGGACGAGGACGGCCGCGTCCAATTCGATTTCGAGAAGCTGGCACGAACCGTCCGTACCGCCATCCGCCAGCTGGACCGCGTCATCGACCTCACGTTCTATCCCGTCGAAGCCGCGCGGGCGTCGAACGCGCGCTGGCGGCCGGTGGGGTTAGGGCTGATGGGGCTGCAGGACGTCTTCTTCCAGATGCGCCTGCCGTTCGATGCGCCTGCCGCCCGTGAGCTTTCCCGGCGCATCTCGGAGGAGATTTACTACCACGCCTTGTGCGCTTCGGCGGAGCTGGCGGAGGAGAGGGGCCCTCACCCCGCCTTTCCGGAGACGTGCGCAGCCCGCGGGGAGCTCCAGTTCGACGCCTGGGGCGTAGAGCCGCAACCGAGGGAGCGCTGGGACGCGCTTCGCGCCCGCATCCGGCGGAGCGGCCTGCGCAACTCGCTCCTCATCGCCATCGCGCCCACCGCGACCATCGCCTCGATCGCAGGTTGCTCCGAATGCATCGAGCCCCAGGTGAGCAACCTCTACAAGCGCGAGACGCTCTCCGGCGACTTCCTCCAGGTCAACCGCTATCTCGTCGCCGACCTCAAGCGCCTGGGGCTCTGGAACGAAGCCACGCGCGACCGCCTCAAGCTCGCCGAAGGCTCCGTGCAGGAGATCGACGAGCTCCCCGCCGAGCTGCGCGCCGTTTACCGGACGGCCTGGGAGCTGCCGATGAGCGCCCTCATCGACATGGCTGCCGACCGCGGCGCCTTCATCGACCAGAGCCAATCCCTCAACCTCTTCATGGAAAGCCCAAACATCGCCGCTCTGTCCTCCATGTACTTCTACGCCTGGAAGAAAGGCCTCAAGACCACCTACTACCTTCGCTCCCGCCCGGCCACGCGCATCGCCAAGGCGACCGTGGCCGCGCGAGAAGCGCCGCTCTCCGAGGCCGTCTACAGCCGCGGCGCGGCCGCCTGTTCGCTGGAAAACCCGGAGACTTGCGAGGCGTGTCAGTGAACGTCGATCCCATCGCCAACCGGCTGGAAACTTCGTCAAGCCGCGCGGGGGCGCTCCTTCGCGGCCAGGTCGAGCGCCCCGCCCGGCTGCTCGACCCCGGACTCTGCCTCACCCTCCGGCCTATGCACTACCCCGCCTTCTACGAGATGTACAAGGCGGCAATCAGGAACACCTGGACGGTCGCAGAAGTCGACTTTTCGACCGACATCGGCGACCTCCGCACGCGTATTTCGGCCGCCGAACGACACCTCATCAACCGCCTCGTCGCGTTCTTTGCGACCGGCGACTCCATCGTCGCCAACAACCTCGTGCTCAACCTCTACCGCCACGTCAATGCGCCCGAAGCGAGGCTGTATCTCTCGCGCCAGCTGTTCGAGGAAGCCCAGCACGTCGAGTTCTATCTCACGCTCCTCGACACCTATATCCCGGATCCGGAGGAGCGATTTCAGGCCTTCGCCGCGGTCGAGAACATCCCTTCCATCGAGCGCAAAGCCGCCTTCTGCATGCGCTGGCTTAATTCGATTTACGACTTGCAGGTCCTGGCCACGCCTGAGGACCGGCGCCGGTTCCTCCTGAACCTGATTTGCTTTGCGGCCTGCACGGAGGGGCTGTTCTTCTTCGCGGCGTTTGCGTACGTCTACTTCCTGCGCTCCAAGGGGCTCCTCCACGGCCTGGCCGCCGGCACGAACTGGGTCTTCCGCGACGAGAGCGCTCACATGGCCTTCGGCTTCGAGGTTATCGACACGGTCCGCCGCGAGGAGCCGGACCTATTCGACGCAGGCCTACGCGCTGCAGTTTACGAGATGCTGTACGAGGCGGTTGCCTGCGAGACGCAGTTCGCCGAGGACCTCCTCGCCTCGGGCGTCGCCGGCCTCTCCCTGCGCGATATGCGGCGGTACCTGGAGTTCTGCGCCGATCAGCGGCTGGCGGCCCTCCACCTGCCGCCCCGCTACCACGTCCG
>DATMBD010000297.1:0-2777 GCA_035559355.1 Dehalococcoidia bacterium | reverse complement strand
GACGATCGTTGTCCCGCCTACCCATCGTGCTCGTGGCGTTCCTGACCGCCTTCGCGCTTGGATGCGGCGGCGACGCGCGCCCACGTTCACCCACAGCGGCGCCGGCAGAGACCGAACCGCCCGTCCCCACGCAGACGGTGGGCTTGCCGCCCCCACAAGCCATCGATTGGCAGGCTTGCGGCTCCTTTCAGTGCGCCGAGTTCAGCGTGCCGCTGGACTATAACCAGCCAGGCGCGGGTCAATTGACGCTCTCGCTCATGAGGTTGCCGGCCCGAAATCAGGCTTCGCGGCTCGGGACTCTGTTCGTGAACCCAGGCGGACCCGGGGGATCGGCGGTCGATTTCTTGCGTCAGTGGGCGGTGCTCGTGCCGTCAGAAATCCGAGAACGGTTCGATCTTCTGGCCTTCGACCCCCGGGGCGTAGGCCACAGTTCGCCGTTGCGCTGCGGCGTCGACGTCGCCAAGTTCCTGGGCCTCGACCCCGCGCCTGAGAGCGACGAAGAATGGCGGCGCGTGGAGGAGGAGACGGAGGCCTTCACCGAGATGTGCGAGCGCAGCGCCGGCGCGGCGCTGGCGACGTACGGCACGCGGAACGTGGCGCGGGACATGGACCGCATTCGCGCGGCGTTGGGCGAAGAGAAGCTGAACTACATCGGCTATTCCTACGGGACGGTAATCGGCCAAGTGTACGCCGACATGTTCCCGTCGCACATTCGCGCCATGGTTCTTGACGGCGCCGTCGATCTCTCCCTGGATCCGGACGAGCGAGCGCTGGAACAGACGCTGGGCTTCGAAGCGGCGCTGCAGCGCTTCTTCGCCTACTGCCGCGCCTCGCGCTGCTTTGAGATCGATCCGGCCGACGCCGTGCGGGAGCTGTTCCAGAGGACGGAGCGTTCGCCGATACCGGCGCCTTCGGCGAGCCGGCCTTTGGGCCAGGGAGAGGCGGTGTGGGGAGTGATCGGCTCGTTGTACTCGCGCTTCCAGTGGCCGGGGCTCGCCAACGCCATCGAGCAGGCCCTGGACGGCGACGGCTCCACGATGGTGAGGCTGGTGGACGCCTTCTGGGGCAGGCACCCAGACGGGAGCTATGACAACCTCCTGGAGATGAACGTGGCCGTGAACTGCCTGGATTACGCGGCCTCGCGCGATCCCGGGCATCATCGCGAATTGGCGGACGAGTTCGAGGCGAAGGCGCCGTTCTTGGGGCGGTTCTCGGCGGCGGGAAACCTGATCTGCGCCTACTGGGACGCGGTCCCGGAGCCTCTGCAGCCTCCGCGCGGGGAGGGCGCGCCCGTGATCCTCGTGATCGGCAACACCGGCGACCCCGCGACGCCCTACAAGTGGGCGGTGGCGCTGAGCAAGCAGCTGCAGTCAGCGGTGCTCCTCACCAACGACGCGGAGGGACACACGGCGACGTTTTCCACCTTCAACTCCTGCGTTGATGGGGCGGTCACCGTCTACCTTCTGGAGCTGCAACCACCGGCCCGGGGCCGCGTTTGCGGGACCGCGGGCATCAGCCCCACTCCGGCGGTACCATAAGAGGGCTTGCCTCTGTTTGTCGCCGCTCGCTTTTGCTCTCTCTTGCTACGGGTCGGCGCGCGCATCGCGGTCGCATCGCTGGCGTTGGCGCTCGCCGCGGGCGCAGCCTGCGGGGGCGAAGCGCCGCGCGAGACGGCGCCCCTCGCAACGGCCACGCAGGTGGCGCCCACGCCGCAGCCGACGGCTACCGCAACTCCTCCACCGCGCCCCCGGCCGGAAGCAAACCCCTTCCCACCCGAGCTCCAAGCCGAAGCGGAGCGCCTGCTCCAACGCATCGCCGAGGTGCGGAACAGCCCGCCGAAGCGGGGCGTGGATATGTTTGTGCTGACTCGGGAGCAGGCTCGCGCGCACTATTCGCGCCCGAGCGGCTCGCCTCCCGCCCAGGAAACGCCGGCGCGGTTGGACCTCAAGCAGGAGGTCTACGAGCTGTTGGGCCTCGTCCCGTCGCGGGCGCAGACGGGGCGCGACCTGGAGCAGCAGCAGGTCGACAACCTCATCGCCCTGATCACCGGCTTCTACGAGCCCGAGTGGAACGCGCTCTACCTTCTCGAGACCCTGAACGGGGGCCTTTACGGAGGACTGGCGCGGAGCACCATCGTTCACGAGCTCACGCATGCGCTGCAATACCAATACGCGGATCTCGATGCCGAGGAAAAGCGACGGGCGGGGAACTGGGACGCGACGACGGCGCTGCTGGACGTGATCGAAGGCGACGCCGTGAACACCGAGATCCAGGTGCTCGGCTACTCGACACGGTCCACCTACCGGCAGCCTGTCTGCTTCGTAATCCCGCCGCCGCAACGTCAGGGGACTCCGTTCGTGGTGGAACGGGAGCTGGACACTTGGTATGAAGACGGCCTCTGCTTCGTGCAAGTAGCCAGCAAGCAGCTTTCCAACGGCGTTGCCGGCATCTTCGAGCGCCTGCCTGAGACGACGGAGCAGATTCTGCATCCGGAGAAGTACCTTGCGGACGAGGGGCCGGCGCCCGTGCATCCGGCGCCGCTGACGAGTGCGCTGGGATCAGGATGGCAAGAAGTCGGCCGGAATACGTTCGGTGAGTTCGGCCTCCAGAATGTCTTGCTGACGGGGCTCGTTTCGGAGCGGGCGGCTGTTCAGGCCGCCGCCGCGGGCTGGGGAGGCGATGCCTTCGTGCTTTATGCGAACGGCGCGGCGCGGCTGTTCCACGGCGAAACGATTTGGGACAGCCCCGAAGACGCGCAGGAGTTCTTCGCGGTCCTC
>DATMBD010000296.1:0-3053 GCA_035559355.1 Dehalococcoidia bacterium | reverse complement strand
GTCGAGCCCGGCATGCGCACGTCGGACAACACCACGTCGATGGTCAGCCCCGTCCGGCGCAGGACATCGATGGCTTCATCGCCGCTGCCCGCCTCGATGACACGGTAGCCGCAGTCCCGGAGATGCTCCGCGATCACCCAGCGAATGAGGACCTCGTCCTCCACGACCAGCACGGTCTTTGGAAGATCCGAACCCCGCGCCTCAGCCCGTGTGCCCATTGTGTCCTCCTCGGACCACGTCCCAACCCACTGCAGCGGAGAATGTTCCTGAGGGGCGGACAAAAAGCATTGGCACGCCCTTTTCCTCAACCTGTTACTCTGCTTCGGGCGGCCGAAAACGGCGCCGCCCGCTAGCGCGACAACTCGAAGAGGAACACGATCCCCGTCAGAAGCACGGCAATAGCGGCAATGGCAACGAACGCCGCCTCGAACACTGCACCGCCTGGCAGAGCAGCTTTATTCCTGTTGCGCCGAGCCATGGATTGGTCTTCAGGCACAAGCGTGAAGGGCGGCCCTTCACGGCTGAACGACTCACAGGCCGCCGCGTCCGAGGCCGATATCTCTCGTGCCGCGACGTCCGGGTCACGCATCCTGCCCGATTTGCCTCGTGGGACGTCGATCCTGCCCATTCGCTTGGCCCGCCAAGGTGCCAAGATCCCGTACGATTCTGTACGAACAGGGGGATCGTGGAGAGGTTCCGCCTTGCTGAGAAACTGGACAAACTTCGCGGTGAGCGTAGGGTGAGGCATCGTCTGCAATCCTTTTAGGGCGCGGACGGCTAGGAGATGGGAGCGCTCTTGCCCGAACCCGGTAAGAGCAATGCCGAGCAGACCATCCAGCACGAACCCGAACGGGATTCTGTCGCGCATTTCGGCGACCGACCTCGCATTGCTGACGCCGCACCTGAAGCCCGTCGATCTGCCGTTGCGCAAGCAGCTGGAGACTCGCCGGCGGCCGATCGAGTACATCTATTTCCTCGACAGCGGCTTTGCCTCCGTTGTCGCCAACGGCGGCGCCGGCCACAGCATCGAAGTCGGCCTGATCGGGCGCGAAGGCATGACGGGCCTGGCCGTCGTGCTGGGAACCGACCGGAGCCCGAACGACACGTTCGTTCAGATGGCAGGCATGGGCTCGCGGATCGCGGTGCCCAATCTGCGGCGGGCCCTGGAGAAGAGCCGCACCCTGCACAGTTCCTGCCTGCTCTACGCGCATGCCTTCACGATCCAGACGATGTATACGGCGATGGCCAACGGGCGCAGCAAGCTCGAAGAGCGCCTGGCGCGCTGAATCCTCATGGCGCGACCGCGCCGACACGGACGAGCTGGCGCTGACGCACGAGTTCATGTCCGTCATGCTGGGCGTGAGACGCTCGGGCGTCACGATCGCCCTTCATCTCCTGGTGAAGGCAGGGCTCATCCTGGCCAAGCGCGGGATCATCACGGTCGTCAACCGTGACGGACTCGAAGAGATGTCCGCGGGCTCGTACGGCGTGCCGGAAGCGGAGTTCCGGCGCGTGTTCGGATAGGCCGTCGAACCGGCTCGATCAAGACGCTTGACGCGCGAAATCAGGACGTCTCTGCGGCGCGCTTGCGAAAGGCGGCTTCCCCCGGCGTCGGACACCTCGACCCACTTCGGGTCAGGCGAAGCCTCGGCGCCGTAGCTGTCGTGCCAATTCCACCACTTGTACGGCGGGGTCTGGGGATAGCCCTCGGGTGAGTCCTCCCAGGTCTCCTGCCGGCCAAGCGGCGTGATGTCGAGGTAGCTCCAGGTGGAGCCCATCGCCTCGTCGCCGCGGCTGTTGACGAAGTAGGTGCGGAACACCCGCCCGCCATCGCGGATGAAGACGTTGTGGCCGTGCCATTCCGCGACGCCGAAGTCGGCATCGAAGCTGTCGGTGATGGTGTACCAGGGCATCTCCCAGCCCATCTGCGCCGTCAGGCGCGCGATCTCCGCCTGCGGCGCCCGCGAGGCGAAGACGAGGGTGGTGTCGCGCGCGTTCAGATGGGCGAGGTGCGCGACCTGATCGGCGACCAGGGAGCAGCCGCGGCAGGCGTGGTCGGGCCAGCCGAGCACGCCGGGCTCGAAGAACGCGCGATAGACGATCAGCTGCCGGCGGCCCTCGAACAGGTCGAGCAGGCTCGCCTTGCCCGCGGGCCCGTCGAACACGTAGCTTTTCTCCACCGCCATCCACGGCATCCGCCGGCGCTCGGCGGCCAGCGCGTCACGCGCGCGGGTCAGGGACTTCTCCTTCACGAGGAGCCGCTGCCAGGCGGCCTCCCACTCCGGCCGCGGCACGATCGGGGGCGTGTTCATTTCGAGTTCTCCTTTGCGCTGGTGCTTGGTGCTCGCCTCGTTCCTGTCCATGTGTTGCGCCTGTTCACGCGCAGGAGCGGGCGCCGAGGTTTCGTTCTCGCCAGCTTGAGATCAGCCTCAGCCATGGCGGCAGATGGAAGGCGCTCATCAGCCAGTACATCGTGGTCATTCCGCTCAGCGGCGATGCATGGTTGGCGCCCGAGCAGAGGATGTCCGGCTGGCCGCCGCCGAGAACGGCCGTGAGCAGCGCCATGGTTGCGAAAGCCGGCGCGGCGGCGAGATGCAGCCAGTCGGCCGCGCCGCGGGCCGCTGCATGTCCACTCTCGGAACGGACCGCGCCACCGGGATGGGCCTCGCTCATGCCATTCCTCCTCAGTGACAGCACCCGCCCTTGAGGCTGGTGAACAATCCTTCGACCGAACCGGACGCCGCCGGCACCGCCTGCACGGCCGGCGCCGGCTCATAGCGGTCGTGGTGGCGCACCCACTCCATCTTGTGCTCGACGTCTCGCTCGTCGCGGCCCTTGGGCACGAGGTCGAGCATGCTGTAGGTGCCCATCATCACCTCCACGCCGCGCCCGTAGGTCGAGTAGGTGTGGAAGATGTCGCCCGCATCGTCCTTGAAGAAGACGCTGATGCCCGGCCATTCCTCATACGCGTAGGGCCAGGTGCCGTAATTGTAGGGAAGCTGGCCCTTGGCCACTTCCTCCGGCGTGAAGCTGACGCCGAAATCGTAGTTGAA
>DATMBD010000295.1:0-2318 GCA_035559355.1 Dehalococcoidia bacterium | reverse complement strand
GAAGCTGTCCGCCTCGCTCACGTCCTTCTCCAGCTCGACCTGCCTGCCCTCGACCAGCGCCCGGTTGCGGGCCGATGCCTCCGCCCCGAAGCAGCCCACCGGCCGCCTGGGGTCGACCGTCTCGGGCGCGTCAATGCCGATGTACCGCACGCGCACGGTCACGCCGTCTAGCTGCACGTCGATCGTGTCGCCGTCCACGACCCTGAGGACGCGCGCGGGCTGCCGGCCGGGCGTCGTCGTTGCCGTTGGTGCCGGCGCAACCGCCGGCGGTGCGGGTGAGGTAGCGGCAGGCGCCTCAACCTGAGATGGCGCGCCCGATCCCCCCATGCCCGTCGAAGGACTCGTCGCCCGCGGAGCCGGGGCCAGTATCGAGTCGCCGCAAGCCAGGCCCGACATCGCGCCCAGAGAGGACAGGCCCGCGACGAACAGTGCTGTCCAGGCGAGCGTCACGCGCGGTCTCATGTCAAGACTGGCGCCGCTGGCTGCTCCTCCCTTGGCCCGTCGATGCGTTCACCGGGCAGGGCCTACCTGCCCGCTGCCGGAAGCTCAATCCTCGCTGCAAGCTTCAGCCCGCGTTCGCGACAACGGGTCGTTACCTTCTGCCACGCTTCTTCTGCTGGCAGATCAAGCTTACGAAGACCGAGCTGCGGGTTAGAGAAAGGCGGGCCGAAGAGGTCGTCTATTCGCGGCCTTGGGAAGCGGGCATCCTCAAGGCTGGCGCCCACTGGCCTGCACGGCACGTAGCAGAAGGGCTGGTCTGTGCTATCTGTCAGCATGACGCCGTCGTAGAGGGTGAAGTGCTTGTCCCTTGCCTGCCTCCCGAGGACGTCGAGCACGTGAGTGCGGAACACGTCATCGACCTGCGCCTCGTCGGGCAGGCGAGGATGCTCGGCCTCGAACCGGTAATCGGCGCTCCTTCCGATGACGAAGACGGTGTCGAGGTAGAAGCCGTATTGGTCGATCTTGCACCCGCGCTCGTCCATCTTCTTGACGGAGCCATAGAACAGGACATCGCCGGGCTGGAGTTCCCGCAGTCTCCTCAGGCGTTCCTGGCGACAGTTGCTGTAGCGCATCGTCTCGCCAAACACCCACGGGTCCGTGTTCTGGGCCTTGTCGGTCGGCGTGCAGCCTACAACGGGCCGGTGCCATGCCCTAGGCAGGAGCGGATGGTGCGCGTCGTCCTCGAAGCGACCACAGAAGCTCGGAGGCTCCCATTCTGCCCAAAGCGCCACTTCGACGGAGCGGGGCGCCATGGTGAACCCATCGTCGTCCTTCTCTGCAAGGTGCGCGTCAGCAATGACGAACTTGCGCCTGTGAGGCTGCTCGTTCCACTCGTACTCAGAGACGGTCTTGCGCGGAACGTGCTCCCCGCCGGGATGATTGAAGAGGAATGCGCTGCTCACCAGACCACCTCTCGAATCCGCCGCCCGAGGGCCGCGACCTCGGACTCCTCTTGAGACGAATACTTCAGCGGGAGCAAGGGCCGGTCCTGATACGGCCGCGCCGCTACCACCGCAACTTCCCGGCCGTCGAGGCGCCAATGCGACTGGCTCAGGACAGGCAGGCGCGCAGCCATCTTGGGTAGGCCATCGAAGCAGGTTGGGACAGCCTCAAACTCAACTTGGGCCTTTGACGCGAACTCGCGTATCGCCGTCGCGCCAATGATGATTAGCAACCTTAGCCGTCGAGCGTGGGCCAGCACGCCGCGAAATGTTTCGAAGCCGGACTGGGAGACCTTCTTCTTCTTCGGGGCTTTCAGGCGTCCCCATCCCTTGAGCGTCGCGAAGCACGAGAGTACGTCGGTATGCGCCGCCGTCCCGGCCTCCAGGCTCGCGCCAAGGGACTTGACCAGCACGTCGATTGGCTTGAACCACTTCCAGTAGGGGTTGCCGCCCGGACTGAAGTAGCTCCTCATCTTCGCCAAGGCCGCGTCCGCGTCACGCACAGCATCACCAGACAGTTCGCTCGCGTGCAGGAAACGCCTCTCGTTGGGCTGCAGAGGCGCCCCCGCTGGTGAAAGGAACTCCTGCCCCGAAGGATTGATGCCGACGGTTATCACCTCGGCCGTTTCGAGTCCGCCGAAGAAGAGCACGGGCGTGGAATCGGGGGCGAGAAGCGGATCAGATCGACCCTGGTCCAGTGACCTCATCTCGCATAAGCGTAAGACGAACAAGTCTGAGAGCTT
This sequence comes from Dehalococcoidia bacterium, assembly GCA_035559355.1. Taxonomy (GTDB): domain Bacteria; phylum Chloroflexota; class Dehalococcoidia; order DSTF01; family WHTK01; genus WHTK01. The sequence continues at coordinate 133 of DATMBD010000295.1, read as the reverse complement.
CACGATGTTAGTATCGGACGCTCGCGGACGATATTGATAGGCGGCAAGCATCGGGCCGTGCCGCGCTCTGGACGTAATTCGCTTGGGAGGCTACTTCGCCAGGTGGCCCGGGCCTTGGACCGCAGCCCGTGAT
>DATMBD010000294.1:0-3945 GCA_035559355.1 Dehalococcoidia bacterium | reverse complement strand
GTCACGGGGGATGTTCTCGTTCGCCAGTATCCGCACAGGGACTCAGGTTCTCAGCGGATAGACTCTTTCGGCGTGCAGAACATCACTCGCATACTTCAGGCAAGCCTTGATGTCGTCATGGGTCAGGCCGGGATAGTTGCTGAGGATCGCCTCCTCAGTCCATCCCTGCGCCAGCAGGTCGATAATGAACTCGAACGCCAGCCGCGCTCCCTTCACTATCGGCTTGCCGGTCTGGACCTCCGCGTTGAGGTCGATTCGATCTTTCCAGTCCACCATCGCCCTCACTTCCGCCGCGGTCGCTCATCGCTGTCAGTCTACGAGCGCCACGCCGACCCGCGTCGCCGCCGCCCGCAGATCGTCGTCCTGAGTGGCCAGCGCCAGCCCCTCCCGCATGGCGAGACCGAGGTAGGCGGCGTCGTAGGCGCTGAGGCCCTGCGCGCGAGCGAGGTCGAGCACCGAGCCGAGCGCCTCGTCCAGGGTGAGCGTGTTCATGGTGACCGGCAGGTCCGAAAGGATGCCGTGCGCCGCGGCCACGTCCGCCGCCGAGAGACGGCCGCGTCGCTCGGCGGCGAGCAGGCCGTTCGCGACCTCCAGGGGCCAGATGGCCGGCACGAGGGCATCGTCTTCACGCAACCTTTCGAGGACGCGGTCGACGTAGGCCGACGCCTCATCCTCGAAGTGCCAGGCCAGGGCCACGGACGCGTCCAGCACGAACGCCATCAGCGCTTCCGACCCTCCTCGACCAGGTCGCGAATCGTCAGTCCAGCGAGGCTGTGGCCCTTCCGGAACGCACGCAGCGCCGCGATGGCCTCGTCCACGCTCCGGCGCCTGCCGCGAACCGGGACGAGGCGGGCGACAGGCCTGCCGTGGCGGGTGATGGTTATCGTCTCGCCTCGCTCCACGTCTTCGAGGAGGCGGGGCAGCTGCGTCTTGGCGTCGTAGACGCCCACCTGTCTCATCGTCGACCTCAATTCTGGTCAGACTCTAGTCTAACTAGACTAGTGTCAGGGAAACATGCCTGCAAGTGAGCGGATCTCACAGCACGCCCTCGCGTGTCGGCGTCGTATCTACGCGTGCGCTTTACGTGACGAAAAGCGGGGGGTCGGTTGGTCACTGGGGGCCTCCTTCAGACACCAGGAAATTTGTTCTGAAGGAACGGGCAACCGAATCTGAAACCGACGCCACGCTAGGAGAGAATGAAGGTGTGGCGTCCCTGGAGGGATTCGAACCCCCGACCCGCCGCTTAGAAGGCGGCCGCTCTGTCCGCTGAGCTACAGGGACGCGTCCAACGTCCGGTCAGGCCGCCTGGCCCGCCGATTGGCGTTTCGTCCGCACCTTGTAGAACCGGCCTCTGCCCCGCTCCTCGATGGCCACGATCTCCATGCCCGCCAGGTCGGCACACGTGGTCACGTACCTCTGCAGGAACCGACCGATCGGCTGCGCAGCGATGATCCCAACCATCGCCGCGACCATCGCCCGTCCGAAGCGGTCCTTCCCCGGGGACTTCCCCGTCGCCGCCATCATCGAGAGTGCGGCGAGGAAGCCGGCCGTGGCGATGTTCGTGCCGCAGTGCGGCGTCACGGCCCAGAAGGCCTCGCCGCGTTGGAGCCTGGCCAGCCCCTCGCGAGCGCATTCAACCAGCAGGTTGCTGGGGATGTCGCCATATAGGAAGAAACCATCACCCGACGCCCTGCCGACAACGCGGATGTCCGGGCCGAGCCGGGATAAGAGCAGCGAGACGGTTGCATGTTCCAGCGCGTGATTGCGCCGTAGGTTCGTGAGGTACTCGCCGAGCATCCCGAATCAGTATACCCCGAGGCCGCGTCAGTTCGGCCCTCGCGCCGAGGTCCCGGCGGCGATCCCTCCCCCGACGCTGACGTTGACCACGCTGACCTGCGGCAGGCCCAGAGCGTAGACGAAAACTTGCGCCGTTTTTGGCCCTGGGGGCGCGGTGCGCGGATCCACCTTTACGGCCATGTGACCGAAGCGGTCGCAGGGAACGTCCGGCGCACAGGGCATGTCGAGGCCCACGGCCACGCCCGTATACGGCGTGATCGTTATCCAGGGCACGGAGGCGACGGCGTACCAGGCCAGCACGCCGCTACCAGTATTGAAAACGTGGAGGTAAGCGGCGGCGCTCCCGTCCGGGCTGGACGGAATTTCAATCGCGTCCGCATGCGTGGCCAGGACCGGATTGCCAAGGATCCTGTCTCTCAGCGCCGCATCGGGCTGAGGCGTCAGGTCTACGTGGAAAGGCTTCGGCGTGGGGATGTCCATGTCCGCGTAGGGAAAAATGAAGTTGTTCAACTGCAGCCGCGATCCTATCTCGCGGTCATTGAGATCGGGGAGCGTGATGGGCTGGGCTGCCCACAGCGGCTCGCCATCAATCTCAGGCGGATGGGCGGCGCAGCCAAACACGAGCTCCTGATAGGGGTAGAGAGCGCGGTTGTGGCCGAGCCCGTCCTCCTTCGGCGCGCAGCTGTAGGGTTGCCGCGGCCAGACGCCGTAGATGGGATCCATGGGGTGATTGCTGCGCGTGGCCCCCGGCCCCGTGAAGCCGTTGTAGCTCCAGACTGCGAAGTACCAGTTCTCCAACACTGCGGGGTGGCCAATCGTATCGGTGCCGGCAATCGGCCGTTCCTCCGGCGCCTTGTTCCACTTGTCGACCAGGACGCGGGCGCCCCTGGCAATGTTGTAGGCGAAATGCGTCGCCACCAGCGCCTGCTCCGGCGACCCCCGGCCGACCTCCCCTTCCGGCACCGTCATGCCCGTCGTCACCTGCGTTACGCCGTGACCGCAATCGAACGAGACCAGCGCCGGGCCGATGGATCCGAAGGGGATAAGCGTCCCTGCCTGCGTGATCGCGCTCTCGATCCAGGCGATCGACTTCAGGAGGACCGGCGGCACCCGCGCGGGCTCCAGATGACGGTCTTCCCGCGGGCCGACTTCGATCTCGCCGAGGCCAAAGTAGGGGTCGCCCGGGAAGAGCATGTCGAACGCCGCCAGCTCGATCGTATCGATGAACAGCTTGCGGTCCTCCAGGTCTTCGTAGGACGTCGGCACGAAAGGAAACGCGCAGCCTTCGGCCATCGCCCGCTGCGGCCGCGCCCAGGCCGCGGTCACGGCAATCAGGGTCACGGCCAGGACGAGCGCCAATTTCAGGTCACGCCCCATGCTAAGGCTCGATCCAACCAACAAAGGTCACCTCTCCGGATGCGATAGTCTTGCGGGCCCCGTCCGGGCCAACGAACGTCAGGCTGGCCGCCCCAGGCGCCAAGACGGAGGAGCCCGTGAAGCTGCGCACCACCAGCCCGGACGAAGAACGTCCGGCGGCCAACGGCACTTCGAAACCGCGCGCCGCTCTCTGCAGCGCGTCGCCTTCCGCTGTTAGGAGGGCGCCGCCGTCGCTCCCGAGACTGCCGATGACCAAGCGCCCATCAGGGCTCCAGACCGGCCCGAAGGCTTCAGCCGAGGGGTCGCCGACGGCCTGCACGGAGCCCGTCGCGAGATCCAGAACGTAGGCTCGCGACGAAGCTTCCGCTCCAGTGAACGATAGGGCCAGATACGCCAGCTGCCTGCCGTCGGGGGACAAAGACCAGTCTCGGGTGAGCCCTGCCCCGAGCTGAGCAACCTCAGTGCGCGCTCCGCCTTTGACGTCCACCGATAGCAGGGTGGAGCCATCGGAGCCGAGTGCTGCGTAAAGCAGGCTCTGGCCGCCCGGCACGAAAGCCACCGGGAAGAGAGCGTTCGCCGAGACCGCAAGCGCGCGTTCGCTCCCGTCGGAGATTCGAACGGCGGAGAGCTGATAGCCGTCGGCGAGGCTGCGGCGGACAACGAGCAGCGAGCCATCCGGCGACCAGACCGGTTTGACGAGGAGGTCGACGCCGGCGGCCAAGCGGCGCGGCTCCGCGCCCCTGCGGAGAGCCACTATCCAAAGATCGGCGG
>DATMBD010000293.1:0-8563 GCA_035559355.1 Dehalococcoidia bacterium | reverse complement strand
GAGATGATCGGCGCCGTGGCCCGGCGAGCCGTGGCGATGGGCGTATAGGCGATCGTCGTGGGGCAGCAGGCGCTCCAGCGCCGCCTCCAGGTCAGCTTCGGAACCTGAGCCGGTCTCGATTAGCGCCAGCCCCGCCGTGGCGTGGGGCGCGAATACGTTCAGGAGCCCGTCCCCCTTGCCCCTGCAGAACGCCCGCGCTTCCGCCGTGAGGTCGGCTATACGCCGCCGGGAAGTATCCACGCGCAGCTCTACCGTCTCCACGGGCGCATGTTAGCTCACCGCCCCGGCCTGGGTTTGACATCGCCCTTCACGCACACTAGATTGCGCCGCGTCCGCAGGAAGCATGGGCGGGCCGATAGCGAGGTGGCATGAAACGGAGTACGAATCGATTCCTGACGACGCACATGGGCAGCTTGGAGCGCCCGGACGACCTCATGGCTATGCTGACGGCGAAGGACGCGGGCGAGCCTTACGACGAGGCCGCCCTCCGCGCCCGCGTGCGTTCCGCCGTCGCCGAAGTTGTCCGGCAGCAGGCCGAGGCCGGCATCGACATCGTCAACGACGGCGAGTTCTCGAAGTTCAGTTGGGCGTCCTACTTCGCGGAGCGTCTGAGTGGCGTCGAAAGACGGCCGGGCGCCTCCAACCGCGCGATAACGGACCGGGAGGCCCGAGTCTTCCCGGAATGGTTTCAGCTGGCCGGGCCCGGTGGCAGCCGCGGCCTGTTGCGTCTCCTGGCTGCGCAACGCCGCGAGTCTCCCCCGCCGGCGGTGCGCTCGCGGCGAGCGTATTGTGTCGGCCCCCTGAAATACGCCGGCCAGGCTGAGGTACAGACCGACATCGAGAACCTGAAGGCCGCGGCGGAGGGCGTACGCTTCGAGGAGCTCTACTTGACGGCGCTGGCGCCGGCGACCGCCGAGTTCTTCATGACCAACGAGTACTACAAGACGGACGAGGAGATGCTCTTCGCCATCGCCGAGGCGATGCGTGAGGAGTACAAGGCCATCACGGACGCCGGCTTGCTCCTCCAGTTGGACGAGCCCGCCCTCGTGACCATGTGGCAGACCTTCCCGGACATGACCGTGGAGGAGTACCGGCGCTGGATGGAGGTCCGCGTGGAGGCTATCAACGTCTCGTTGCGGGGGATTCCGGAGGACCGCGTGCGAATGCACGTTTGCTGGGGCAGCGCTCACCATCCCCATTCCCAGGACATCCCCCTGGCTGACGTGGTCGACATCATCCTCAAGGTCAACGTCGGCGCTTACTCGTTGGAGGCGGCCAACCCCCGCCACGACGGCGACTGGCGGGTGTGGAAGGACGTCAAGCTTCCGGAAGGCAAAATCCTCATTCCTGGCGTCATCGGCCACTACACGGACTTCATCGAAAGCCCGGCGCTGGTCGCGGACCGCTTTCTCAAATACGCGGACGTCGTGGGCAAGGAGAACCTCTACGGCGGCACCGACTGCGGCATCGGCACGCGTGTGGGCCATCCCAGCATCGGTTGGGCGAAGTTCCGGTCCATGGCTGAGGGAGCGCGGCTCGCCAGTCAGGCGTTGTGGTCTTGAGACGCATACTGGCCTTCGCTTCGGCTTCTCCTTAAGCTGGCGCCAAGTTCAGCGAGGCGAGGCGAAATGGCTGAGAAGAGCAAGACCCGCAGCTGGGTCCCGGTCCCGGAACCCGACCTGACCCCGGCCCAGATGGTGCGGCGGGCTGTCGAAATGCGTCAAATGCTTCGCGAGGGCCAGGCATCCTGCGAGGCGAACAAGCGTATCTCCGACGAAACGAACGAGGCTTTCGTCAAGGCGGGCTTCTATCGCGTCCTCCAACCGCGGCGGTTCGGCGGCTACGAGTTCGACCTGCCGACCTTTGCCCGGGTGATGGCGGAGGTGAGCCGCGGCTGCCCCTCCTGCGGCTGGGTGGTGACCTTTACCGCCGGACACACCCACGTCCTGGCGAAGTGGTCCGAGGAGGCCCAGGCCGAGGCCTACGGCGCTGATGGCGAGTTTCGTTCGCCGCTGTCCGGCGGTCAGGGGAGCGCTACGCCCGTCGAGGGTGGGTACATACTCAACGGGGCCTGGAACTACGCCTCCGGCTGCGACATCGCCACGCACTTCATCGCCTCAGCCCGCCTCTCCAGCCCAGATCCAGACGCGCCGCCGGGCGACATGTACCAGTTCCTCATCCGCCGCGACCAGTTCGAGATCGTGGACAACTGGGACATGCTCGGCATGCTCGGGTCGGGGTCGAAGTGCATCGTGGTCAAGGACCTCTTCGTGCCGGCGCGCCTTGCCCGCAAGCGTCTGGGCGATCCCTTCTCGCTCAATCCCGCGGACGCAGCCGACGAGCACGCCCAGCCCGGATTCGGCCTCTTCGACAACCCGATGTACGCCGGCCCGAGCAGTAACGTCCTGATGTGCGAGATCGCCGCCGTTGCCGTGGGCACGGCTTGGGGGGCGCTGGACGCCTACGAGGAGATTCTCTTCCGCCGCACCATGCGCACGGACCCCGGCCAATCGCGCGCCGATAACCATGAGTTCCAGCGCTACTTCGGTCAGGCGTTCGCTCTCATCAGGACGGCGGAGGAGGCGCTTACGGGTTGCACGGAGCGCTACATGGAGTATTGCCGCCAGGACATGGATGAGGGCATCCGCTTTACGGCGGAGCGCATCCAGGAGATCACGCTCGTGGAGCAGCAGGTCACGCGCCTCTGCGGCGAAGCCGTGGAGCTGCTGGCCCGCACCGGCGGCAGCACGGACGCTCGTCCGGGCGCCATGCTCCAGCGTTATTTCCGCGACATGGCCACGCTGCGTACGCACAACACGCTGCAGTACGACCGCCTCCAGGAGGTCTTCGGCCGCATGTACCTGACGCGGCGCAAGCAGGAGCTGCAGGCGGGCGAGGGAGCCTGAACCGCGGCCAGCGGGGGCCGGCCGTCCTGTTCTCGGTTCAGGCCTCCGTCAGGCGCGTTGGCGAGTGTCTCGGCTCCGTCTGCCTAGTCCGAGGGCGTGGCCGCCTGGACGCGCGATAGGTCCGCTGCCGCGGCGGCCGCAGCCTCCTCGGCGAGGCCGCCGGGCGGACGCGCCTCGTGGAGCGCCGGCAGGACCTCCTTACCCATGAGACGCACGGAGCGCATGAGCTTCTCGTGCTCCATGCCGCCGGTCATCATCCAGCAGCTCGCGAACGTGGCGCCCGCCTCGCACAGGGCCAGGTACTTCCGAGTGACGCGATCGGGATCGCCGAAGTAGAGGGAATTCCAGAACGCTTCGTCATCCAGCTCGCCCTCGTAGGGACGCGCCTGCACCCTTCCGTCGACCACGTCGCGCCGGTTGAGGGCGCGTCCGGCGCGGTTCTGCCAACGCGGGTAGCGCATGGCCTCTCGCGCCGCCTCGTTGCTTTCGGCGACGTGGCAGAACGTCTGGGCGCCCAGCTCCCAGCCATCAGCCGGCATGCCTGCTTCCAGGCGGCGGCGCAGGAGCTCCCGCAACACAGCGTTGACGGCCTTGGGCCCCGCGAAGCCGCTGACCAGCGGCACGAGGTCCCGCCGGGCGGCGAGCGCGATCGTGTCCGGGCTGGTGCCGGCGATCCACAGGGGCGGGTGGGGCTTCTGCAGCGGCTTCGGCCAGACGACCACTTCGTCCCGGATCTGGACGTACTCCCCTTCGTAGGTGAAGGACGTGTCGCTCGTCCAGGCCTTGAGAAGCACGTCGAAGCATTCGTTGAAGCGGGCCCGAGAGTCTTCGAGGGTGACGCCGAAGCGGGCGAACTCATGCGGCTGGTAGCCGCGGCCAATGCCGCAGAAGAACCGGCCGCCGGTGAGATTGTCTAGGACGGCGACTTCTTCAGCCAAGCGCAAGGGCTGCCAGACGGGGAGCACGAGTACCGCCGTGCCGATGCGGATGCGCTTCGTGCGTTCGGCGATGGCGAGCGCCTGCAGGAGCGGGGCCGGCGACATGCCGTAGTTGGAGAAGTGGTGCTCGGCGATGAGGACGAAGTCGAAGCCCAGCTCCTCCGCCAGCTGGATCTGCTCGATGCTTTCCTCGAAGAGGCGCTTCCAGTCGCCGGTAGAAGGGTTGGGCCATTCGAAGAAGAGTCCGAGCTTCACCGGCCCATTCTCTTACACGCCGGCCAGCCGCCGCCAGCGCCGAAAGGCGCCCTATGTCGTCCGGCCGACGTTGAGGTCACGCTCCGATAGGTGCTCGAACGTCTCGCCGGTGGCCGTCAGCGTGCGGGTCACCTCGCGGCCGCCGTACACCCAGTAGATGCGCATGGTCCCCCGGCCGCGGTTCTCGAAGTAGTGGCGCACGCCCGCCGGCACCCAAGTCACGTCCCCCACCTCGAGCTCGTAGCGGACGCCATCGACGTATGCTGCGGCCTCTCCCTCGATCACCATCACAGACTCCTCGACGTTGTGGGTGTGCTCGGCCAGCCCGGTCCCGGGCGCGAAGGCGGTTATCCCGGACGTGATCCGGTTCGATTCGCAGTTCCATTTCCCGATGAGCGGCCGCGTCTTTACGCCCGCACCGCGGGATATCTCGGCGATGTCTTCAGGGTGGAGAACCTTGGAGGCGTCAGGCATGTTCATCTCCTTCGAGCCGCAATCCTACCAGCGTCGGACCCCGGGAGCGAGGGAGGGCCGGGCAGGCCAAGGCGCGCCTTCCGATGGAGGGAGCGCTTTTTAGCGTGACGGGCCAGAGAGCGCTAAGGGGTGGCAGCGGGCGCCACGGCGGCGGCCCTGCCGGCTGCATCCTGGAGTTCCTGTAGCGACTTGCCGTCGTCCGGGAAGCGGCTGACGCCTGCCTTGAGTAGGCCGGCGAACGCCTCCCGCATCCGGCTCACGACGAGGCCTGCCGCCTCGAGATCGGTCTCGGGCAAGAGAACCACGTAGCGTCCGTCGCCCAGGTGCGCAGCGAGGTCGGATGCCCGCAGCTCGGCGTTGAGCCACTCCGTCACCCTGTCGAGCGTCCTGAAGCCCTCGTCGCGGGCCACCTCGATGACGATGGCAGTTAGGGGGTGATGATAACGCTGGCTCCGCTTCGCCTCCTCCTCGAACCGCCGGCAGATGTACCAGTACGCGTAGAGGCCGGTCTGGCGGTCGTACATGGCGAGGCGCCGGCCGGCCTCCGCTTCCCGCTCGGCCTTGCCGAGCAGCTTCTGGCGGAGCGCCTCCTCTTCCTTGCGTTTGGCGACGATGCGGAGAAGATTCAACAGGCTACACCTCTCGTCGGAGTGCGTCGAACAATAGTCGCTCACTCCTGAGCCAAAGTTGGGCGGGACCAGTTGCCTAGCCAGGAGCAAAGCCCCGAAGGCAGCTCAGGTCCCTCTCAGGAATCATCGGCCGTATGCTGTCATTCCTTTGAGCAGCCGGCACGTCCAAGCATGAGCGATTTCAAAGTCTCGGGGCTTAGTGGGCAGCCAATACCAGCCTCAGGGCGGCGGCCACGCTGAGGCGGATGTTAAGCGGATGGTGCCGGCCAGCTAGTCGGCCGAGGGCAGGATCTTGGGCTGTAGCACTTCCATGGCCGCGCCGTTATAACGGAGGTCGCAGACGCCTGCCTTGATCACCAGCAGTTCGACCTCGCCGTCGGCGGAGCGGTAGCGCTTGCCAAGCTCGATCAGGGGCTCCGTGCGGCCGGAGGTGTCGGTCGCTCCCGGCGTGGCTTCATCCTTGAGAAGCAGCGGGACTTCCCCATCGCTGAGCTGTCCGGGCCCGCCCTTCGTCACGATGACCTCCGCGCCTGAAGGCGCAACGTATCGTTTGCCAACGTTCGCCGCCATTTACCCCTCGTGCTGAGTTTCGTTCGTCCGGTTTCGCTTCGGACGTTCCCGATTTTACAAACCGGCATCGGGTACGCGCCACTCGGATTGCCCGGCTTATGCCGAAACGTTATCATGCCAGCAGCCCCCAACGCCGGGGGCGAAATTCTTTCTTGGGTGAGCCATGGCGAAGTCATACCGGGTGGCGGTTGTAGGGGCGACGGGCGCCGTCGGTCAGACGACGCTCAAAATCCTCGAGGAACGCAAGTTTCCCGTCGCCGGTATCAAGGTCTTCGCTTCGCCGCGCTCGGCCGGCAAGACGCTCGCTTTCGGCGGCGGCCAGGTGACCGTCCAGCCGCTCACGCCGAACGCCTTCGAGGGCATAGACATCGCCTTCTTCTCCGCCGGCTCCGAGCAATCGCGTGAGTGGGCCCCGCAGGCCGTCAAAGCAGGCGCGGTGGTCATCGACAAGTCCAGCGCCTTCCGAATGGATCCTGACGTGCCGCTGGTTGTCCCGGAGATCAACGCTCACGCCCTTCATGGGCACAAGGGCATCGTCGCCTGCCCGAACTGCACCACCATCGTTACGGCCATGCCTCTCAAACCCCTCCACGACGCCGGCCGCCTGCGGCGCGTCGTGGCCACCAGCTACCAAGCGGTCTCCGGGGCCGGCGTCAACGGCATCGAGGACTTGCGGCAGGAGACCTTCGCCTGGGCGCGCGGCGAAGAGGTGCGGCCCTCCTTCTTCCCGCACCAGATCGCCTTCAACGTCATCCCCCACATCGACAAGTTCGGCGAAGACGGTTACACCGGCGAAGAAGTAAAGCTCGTCAACGAGCTGCGCAAGATCCTCGAACTCCCCAACCTCCCCGTCTCGCCCACGACCGTCCGCGTGCCCGTGTTCACGGCTCACTCGATCGCCGTGAACGCCGAGACCGAAAGGAAGCTCAGCCGCGAGCAGGCGCGGCAGGCCTTCGGCGCTTTCCCAGGCCTCAAGGTGTGGGACGAGCCGGCGGAAAACCGCTACCCCATGCCCGTGATCGTCGAGGGCAAGGACGACTGCTACGTCGGCCGCATCCGGGAGGATTTCTCCCACCCGAGCGCCCTCAACTTCTGGGTGGTGGGCGATCAGCTGCGCAAGGGCGCAGCCCTGAACGGCATCCAGATCGCCGAGGAAATGATCGCCCGGGGCCTGATCTAGACTCGCTCGCGAGGCGTATACTTTCGGCACGCCAGCGGGCGCGCCGGCCCGCTGGACGTACCGAAAGCCCCGCTACACCAATGAGGAGGACCGCCGTGGCGGAGACTCGAAACTCGAGAGCACCCTTCGGCCGGCTGATGACGGCCATGATCACGCCATTCAAGGAAGACGGCGCCGTCGACTTCGAAAGGGCCGCGGAGCTGGCGAAAAACCTCATCGCCTCCGGCAACGACGGCCTGATCGTCACCGGCACGACCGGCGAGGGGCCGACCCTCAGCGAGGACGAGAAGCTGGAGCTCTACCGCGTGACCAAGCGCGCCGTCGGCGACGCCTCGATCATCGCCGGCACGGGCAACTACAACACCGCCGAGTCCATTCACCTGACGCGCGAGGCCGAGAAGTGCGGCGTCGATGGCGCCTTGCTGGTCGTCCCCTACTACAACAACCCGCCCCAGGAGGGGTTGTACCGGCATTTCAAGGCCATCGCCGAGGCGACCTCCCTGCCGTGCATCCTCTACAACGTCCCGCCCCGCTCGCCGCGAAACCTGGACGCGGCCACGCTCAAGCGCCTGGCCGAAATCGACAACATCGTCGGCGTAAAGGAGGCCAGCGGCCGGCTGGAGCAGTTCAACGCCGTGATGTCCGCCGTCCCCAAGGACTTTCTCGTCTACAGCGGCAACGACAGCGACACGCACACGATCATGAGCCTGGGCGGTTACGGCGTGATCAGCGTGTCCGCGCACCTCGTCGCCGGCCGGACCAAGCAGATGATCAACCTTCTCGCCGCCGGCCGCACCGCGGAGGCCGCCGCCATCCACCTGGAGCTGCTGCCGTTGGTGGAGGCGCTGTTCTGGCAGCCGAACCCCATGCCGGTCCGCGCTGCCCTCAACGAGCTCGGCTTCCGCGTCGGCACGCCGCGGCTGCCGCTCGTCGACCTCACGGACGCCGAGAAGGAGCGCCTGCGCGCCGTCCTGGCCCGCTACGAATTCGATCCGTACTTGAGCAAGCAGCCCGTCGCCGCCGACGCCCGCTGAAGCTTGGAGCTCAGATAGCCCTTCGACGGGCCGGCTTTTCTTGCCTGCCGAACGCGCGTCGGCGCTGCTGCGCCGACCGGACGCGCCTAATCGTGACGCCGCAGCGTCGCGCTCCTGCAGACAATAAACACCTTGACTATTAGAATAGGCGACGATTCCCAAAGGAAAGGACCGTGGACATGGCATACCAGGCGAAGTCGGCCATCGTCGGCCTCGGCATTTCGGACGTGGGCAAGGTTTACGGACGTTCAGCGACCAGTTTCGCGCTGCAGGCGATTGACCGCGCCCTCGAGGACGCGGGCCTCAGGAAGGAGGACCTGGACGGGCTGCTGATGCAATCGGGAATCAGCCAGCCGGGAATCGGCCTGCAGCTACAAAACCAGGCCGGCCTCAAAGACCTTCGACTCGTCAATCACATGAACGCCATGGGAGCCACTCCCGCCGCCATGGTCCAGTACGCGACTATGGCGATCCAGAACGGACTCGCCTCCTGCGTGTGCTGCGTGTTCGCGGACGCGCCCCTCCAGGACCCCAACCTCCCCAGCGGCGCCTCGATGAACGCCGCCCGCGGCGCCCG
>DATMBD010000292.1:0-5481 GCA_035559355.1 Dehalococcoidia bacterium | reverse complement strand
GGGCGTCAGCAGCCCGATCACGACCCAGCTGTACATCGAAGGCGAGCCCGGCAACGAGGACGACGATTTCTACGCGCCCGAGCTCCTGGTTCACTGCACCACGGACGAAAACGGCGTCAAGCACGGCACGTTCGACTTCGTAATCAAGCAGGTGACCGAGCGCGAGAACGTCACGCCGGAGAGCCTGGCCGCCCGCGTGTAGCAGTCGGCGCGTCGGGACCAAAATAGAAGGCATGATTGGAGGCGGGGAGCAGTCCGCTTGGCCCAATAGTTATTTGGGACCACAAACCAGCAAGCCAGGAAGGAGGCATGCAATGCAGGACAACAGCTACTGGTCGCAAGCACTGAGGAGGAGGATCTCCCGGCGAAGAGCGCTCGCGAGCAGCGCAGCAGTGGGCGCTGCCGCCGCGTTCCTTGCCGCTTGCGGTGGAGGCGGTGACGAGGGAGAGGAGGGTGGCGGGGCCGGCCTGCTAGTCCAGGCCAAGGACCGGAGCAAGGAGGCGAAGCGCGGCGGAACGCTTTCCCACACAACGCTTCCCCTCAACTCCCTGGACGTAATCGGTAGCACGGCCACTCTGACCCGCATCTCGGCATCGATGCTCTACAACCGGCTCATCCGCGTCTTGCCGGGCGTGAACGAGCCGGCCTCCGGCGAAAAAGTGGGCGACGCGGCCGAGAGCTGGGAGCTGAGCCCGGACCGGACCAGGTTGACCTTCAAGATTCGCCAGAACCTGGGTAGCGACCCGAGGCCGCCGCTGAACGGTCGCAACTTGGATGCCGAGGACGCCCTCAGCAGCTGGAACCGATGGGCCGAGAAGAGTCCTCTCCGGGGAGACCTGCTCAACAGCGTCAACCCGGACGCCCCCGTCGTGAAGGTCTCCGCTCCGGACAAGACCAGTCTGGTCTTCGAACTCGCTTTCCCCAGCACCATCCTCATGGACTACCTGGCGGACGGCTTCTACTTCTGGGTGATGCCCAAGGAGGCCAACCAGGGCACCTTCGACCCGAACATCGAAGCCCACGGCGCTGGTCCCTACTACGCATCGGACTTCCTGGAAGGGGCTTACCTCAAGCACGTCCGCAACGACAACTACTACGAGAAGCCCATCCCCTATTTCGACAAGATGGACTTCTTCATCATCCCGGAAACCGCGGCCCAGTTGGCGCAGTTCGAGGCCAAGGCGCTGGACCTCGGCGCCGGCACCACAAACGAAACGATCGTGGACGTCAAGAAGCGCCATCCGGAGATGGTGCTCTGGCAACTGCCGATCACTAACGTCGCCCAGACTTCCCGTTTTGGCTTCGCGGAGGGCTCGCCCTTCCGCGACGAGCGCGTCCGCCAGGCGATATCGATGGCGTACGACCGCGATGCCCTGGCCGAGGCCTTCCTCAGCAAGAGCAAGCTGGAGGCCCAAGGCCTGCCGATCAAAGTCCTCTGGGCGTCGCACATCTCGGCCATGTGGGAGTTCTCGGGCGATCCCAAGGACGAGAAGAGCTTCGGGCCCAACGCCAAGTACTTCCAGTACAACATCGCGGAAGCAAAGAAGTTGCTGGAGGCGGCCGGTAAGCTCAACATGGAAATCGAATACCACATGGACAACTTCTCGCAGACCAACTTGCAGGACGCGGAGCTGCTCGCCGGCCAGCTGCGCGACTCCGGCTTGGTCAAGGTAAACCAGAAGGTGGAGGAATATGCGTCCTGGTTCCTGCCGCGCATCTATCGCGGCCGCGGCGACTGGGACGGCATGGCTCACGGCGCTGTCGGTTACAAGTTCTCGCCGGAGGTGTTCATCTACTCCTACTTCCACACCGGGCCGGGCACGGCCCATTACCCAAAGGGCATGTTCCCGGACCTCGTCGACCGCGCCACTGCCCTGACCAAGGAGTTCGACGACAAGCGGCGACTCGAATTGGTCAAAGAATTCGAAAAGGAGGCGGCCAAGCAAATGCCGTGCCTGCCGCTCGGCTCCAACGGCGGCCCCAGCTTCAACATCGCCTGGCCGTGGGTCGTGCAGGCGCCCGTGCTGAACCAGTGGCCGGGCGATGGCGTCGCGGTGCGCAACGTCATGTACTCTCGCTACTGGTTCGACCCGGAGATCGCCAAGCAGTACGGGAAGAGCTAAAGCGCGGCAAGCCGAGCCTCGGCTGCGCGGCTTGGTGAGCTTGAGAATCTTGAGGTGCTCGTAGGCGGGGCGAGGCGTCGCCCCGCTCTACGGGATGAGGAGGACTCATGGTAGCGAAGCGATTGTGTATCTCGGCTGATTCCCATGTCGTCGAGCCGCCGGAGGTGTACGACGGCCTTGACAAGCGCTTCGGCGAGCGCGCTCCGCGCATGGTGGAGCATCCGGAACGCGGCCTGATTACCGACCACGGTGATGGCACCTTCGGCTATCCCGTGGGCACTTTCACCGTCGCAGGCCAGGACTGGGGCGACCCGGAGGTGAGGGAGAAGGCGCGGCAGGGCTTCAAGTTCGCCCGGCCGGGCGTGCTCAACGTTGCCGAGCGCATGAAGGACCAGGACTTGGACGGAATCGACGCCGAAGTCCTGTATCCCAGCGTCCTGTTCAGCATTTATCAGATCAAGGACGCCGAGATCATGCAGGCGACCATGAACAACTACAACGACTGGGTGTACAACTATGCCTCGCAGGCGCCCGGCCGTTTGTTCCCTCTGGCGCTCGTCCAGCTCTACGACCTCGACGCTGCCATCGCCGAGATGCATCGCATGGCGAACAAGGGAGCGGTGGGCCTGTCGATTCCCTGCATGGCGCCGGCCGACAAGCCTTTCAGCGACCCGTACTACGACCGCTTCTGGGCCGCGGCCCAGGACCTGGGGCTGCCGCTCACGATGCACATCTTCACCGGCCACGTGCCCAACCACGGCTTGCCCCGCGAATGGGGCCAGCACGCCTACACCGTGGCGCACGCAGGGATGATCCGCACGATCCAGGACCTGGTCTGGAGCGGCGTCTGCGAGCGCTTCCCTCGCCTGAAATTCGTGCCCACCGAGTTCGACACAGGCTGGGTAGCCCACTTCCTCTACCGCGACGACTACAACTTCGGACGCATGGGCGGCTTCCGGACGCATCCTCACCTGAAGATGCTGCCCAGCGGCTACTTCCACCAGAACTTCTACATGACGTTCGAGGACGACGAAGTCGGCATCCGCACGCGAGACCTCATCGGCGTAGACAACCTGCTCTGGGGCAGCGACTACCCCCACGCGGACTCGCTGTTTCCGGAGTCGCAGCAGGTGCTGGACCGCATTTTCGCGGGCGTGCCGGACGAAGACCGCTACAAGATTACGGCGGTGAACGTCTGCAAGCTTTACAACCTGCCGTTTGAGGTCTAGGCGCTTCGCCAGGGCAGCTGATGCGGTAATTGGCGTAGGACAGGAGCGATGAATGCGTAGGCCTGAGGGTGAAACGGTGTTCGAGCCGGCGCGGCAGGTGCCGGTATACGGCGAATCCGAGGTCCTGGTCGTTGGCGGCGGGCCGGCAGGGTTCGCCGCGGCGGTGGCTGCTGCGCGGGAGGGGGCCGATGTCGTCCTCGTCGAGCGCTACGGCTGCCTGGGCGGCCTTTCCACGGGCGGCTTGGTCATCTGGATCGACCGCATGACGGACTGGCAGGGCAATCTAGTCGTCGCCGGCATTGGCAAGGAGCTAATGGACCGCTGCGACGAGCAGGGCGCGCTCATCGGGCCGCCGCCCGAACAGTGGGGCTCGCGCGATCCGAAACTGGCCGCGTACTGGGGCGTCCGCACCGCCGGCCATCGCGGCGTCGTCAACTTCTCGCCGACTATCGACCCCGAGGTCCTCAAGCTCGTCTCCAACGACATGGTGCGCGAGCACGGCGTTCACGTTCTCTTCCACTGCTGGGCGGTTGCCCCTGTGGTGCGGGACGGCAAAGTCGCGGGCGTGATCTTCGAGAGCAAGGAGGGGCGCTTTGCCCTGCTCGCGGAGGTCGTCATTGACTGCACCGGCGACGGCGACATCTTCGCCGGCGCCGGCGCCGAGTTCGAGAGCGACTTCGACGCGGAGAGCGCCCACGCCCGCCTGAACACGAGTTTCCGCTTCGGCAACGTGGACATGCGCCGCTATTTGGACTTCCGCATGATCTACCCGGAAAAATACGCGGAGCTGATGCGCCAGGCTGCGCACGAAGACCGGTGGCTGAACAACCCGGCCTTTGTCACGCCTTACGACTCCGTTGCCCTGTTCGTGACGCCGAAATTCAGCGGCTACTCGGCCCTCAAGGTTGCGGACCTGACCGAAGTCGAGTTTCGCTCCCGGGACTCCATGCGGGAAATCCTGGCGTGGTTCCGGGCCAACATGCCGGGGTTCGAACGCGCCTGGATACTGGACAGCGCCTCTCAGATCGGCACGCGGCATAGCCGGAGGCTGGCCGGCCGCGAAAAGATCACCGCCGAGTTCTGGAAGAACGACGGTCATTCCGAGGAGAGCATCGGCCTCTGCCCGGGCCTGTCGCCGGAATTCCCTACCCTCGAAATCCCGTATGGATGCCTGGTCCCCAAAGAGTTGGAGGGCCTTCTAGCGGCCGGACGCAACCTCAGCTGCGACCCCCAATCGCACGCGGCGTTGCGAGAGATCCCGGAGTGTTGGGTGCTCGGCCAGGCGGCAGGCGTCGCCGCTGCGGTGGCGGCGAAAAAGCGCCTCCGGCCTCGGGACGTGCCGATCGCGGAGCTGCAGAGACGGCTCGCGGCGCAAGGCGCGGCCGTGCGCCGGCCCGAGCCTGCGGGCGAGGGCGCGGCGCTGGAAGCGCCGGTAGGGTAGAGCAATGGCGACGGCGAGCGAAGTCGAGCGGCTGACGGCGGAGGACGTCCGCAGGGCCCGCGCGGCCATCGAGTACTACTACGAGAATGGCTTCACCGATGGCCTGCCCGTCGTGCCGCCGATCGAAGAGTTCGTCCAGGAGTTCCTGGCCACGACGTCGCGGAGTCCGGACGAGATCGTGCTGGAGCTGGCTCACCT
This sequence comes from Dehalococcoidia bacterium, assembly GCA_035559355.1. Lineage (GTDB taxonomy): Bacteria > Chloroflexota > Dehalococcoidia > DSTF01 > WHTK01 > WHTK01. The sequence continues at coordinate 490 of DATMBD010000292.1, read as the reverse complement.
CGAGCGCGCCTGTACCGTGCGCCAGGCAGCGATCAACGCCGTCATGGCGGGCTGCCGGCCGGAGTACTTCCCGGTGGTTCTGGCCGCTGTCGAAGCCTTCCACAAGATCGGCGGCGGGACGATGATGCAGAGCACCACCGGCCAGGCCGCCGTGTTCATCGTCAACGGACCGATACGCAGGCGTCTGGGCATCAACTGCACCGGCAACATCTTTGGGCCCGGCCATCGCCCGAACGCGACCATCGGTCGGGCGGTGCGCCTGATTGTCCTCAACGTGATGGAGATCCGCCCGCATGACCTGGACCAGAGCACGCAGGGCACGCCAGCCAAGTATTCATGCTGCTTTGGCGAGAACGAGGAAGAGAGCCCGTGGGAGCCGCTGCACGTCGAGATGGGGTTCGCGCCGGAGACCAGCACTGTCACCGCGCAGCTGATCCGCAGCGACCTGCACGTGGAGCATCGCAGCACGCAGGATCCGCTCCACATTCTC
>DATMBD010000291.1:0-5189 GCA_035559355.1 Dehalococcoidia bacterium | reverse complement strand
GCGAGCGCCACGGCATCATCCCCGGCGTCCACACGAACGGCGCCGCCCTGACCAACCGGTACATCCGGGAGGGGTTCAAGATGATCCTCCTGACGTCTGATTCCGCCTGCCTTTCGGTCTCTGCCCAGGCGGAGCTCAGGGGGGTGAGGGAGACGCTGCAAGCGGCGGGCGCCAGCACTGCTTAGAAGGATCTTCCTATTCCAGCCCGCCCTCCGCCTTGTAGGTCTTGGCCAGCGCGGCGTAGTGCTCCGCGGTGCGCCGGAAGCGCTCCCGCTGCTGCTCCGTTACCGTTCCCTTCGCCGTCGCCGGGATGCCCACCATGAAAGTGTTCGGGGGCACTTTCTGGCCGTCCAACACCACTGCGCCCGAGGCGATGATGCTGTTCTCGCCGATCTCCGACGAACCGTTCACGATGCAGCCGTTGCCCAGCGCGGCGCCGTCTCCCACGCGGTCCGCATGGCAGAGGACGTTGTGGGCGATCACAACGTAATCGCCGATGACGATGCCGCGGCCGTCCGCGTGGACGGTGCTGTTGTCCTGAATACACGTGTTCCGGCCGATGACAACTTTGCCTGAGTCGCCGCGAATGACCGTGCCCGGCCAAACGCTGCTTCCCGCGCCGATCTCCACATCGCCAACCACGTAGGCGAACTCGCTCACGAAGGCGTCGGGGTGGACCTTGGGCGTGTAGCCCTTCCAGGAACGGATCATTTCGGGCTCCTTCGGCTGCTCGCGTTCGACGGCATCGATTCTCGCCCGCGCGCCTGCCAGGGACAAGCGACGCCGTAGCGTCGCAAGCCAGCGCCGAGGGCCTAGAGACGCTTCCGCTTGTTCTTCAGGTAATCAACGAGCACGTAGCGCCCGATCTTGCCGGGCGAGCCGAAGAACACGCGCCCTTTGTTCATGCGCATCATTGTTTGCGCCAACGCCATCGAGGACGGCGCGTTGTCCATCATGAAGGTGTTTATGCGGATGCCGCTGCGAGTGCAGCGCTTGACCTCGCGCAGCATGCCTTCGACCGTCCCCTCGTAGCCGAATGGACCCCAGGTCGGACGCGGCCGCCAGTCGGTGATCAGGATGATCTGACGGTTCATCGAAGGGCGCTTGCTGAGAAGCTCCCGCGATTTCGCCAGCGCCAGCTCGATGTTCGTGCCGCTCCAGTCCACCCAGTCCGACTGCAGGAGCCGCTCCGGGTCGAGCTCCATGGCGAAATACGAGAAGACCACCAGCTGCAGGTAGTCGCGCGGGAAGCGAGTCTTGATCAGCGTGTTCAGGGCGAAGGCGACGCGCTTCGCCTCGAAGAAGGCGCCGTTGCTGAACATCGACCGGCTCATGTCCATCGCGATCACCGTCGCGGACGACGTCAGCGCTTCGCGGCGATGCACTTCGAGGTCGGCGGGTTCGATCTTTACGGGGACGCCCGGGCCGCCGCGGCGGACGGCGTTGCTTATCGTTGCGCCGATATCGACCAGGAAGGGGTCGCCGAACTCCCAGAGCTTCGTCTCGGGCACTTGCTCGCTGTTGGCGCCCTTGTTCTGCTGGTCGTGTTGGCCGATGCGGTCCTGCCGCAGCTCGGCGAAGATGTCGCGCAGCGTCCGCTCGCCCAGACGGCGGATGCCGCGGGGCGTCAGCTCCATGTCGCGGCCGTTGCGCCGCGCCAAGCCCGCTTCCTCCAAAAGGCGCGCCATGTTGCGCAGATCGTTGAGGGCGTTGGCGGCGTCCGGGCCCAGCAGCTCCCGCAGCAGCCCCTCGTCGACGCCATCGAAGTCGAGATCGCGAATCGCCTCCCGGAGCTGGCGTTCCAGCTCGTCGACCTGCTTCAGATCGCGCATGACCTGCATCGCCTCTTCCAATCCCAGGTTGGAGTCGCCGCTGAACGGGTAGCGGCGCCCCAGGGGCCGGCCAGTTATCTGCTCGATGAGGTCGGCCATCTGCATGATGTCCCACTGGAGGCGATCGTCCTGGAGGAGCGCCTGCATGGCGTCCATGAGCTGGCGGCGCATATCCTCCGGCATGCTCTGGAGGAGGGACGCCATTTGCGCCGCCTGCTGCTCCAGGTAGTCGATGAGGTCCTCGATGCTGTCGATGCCCGGCGGGAAGAAGTGGCCAAAGCGCTCCATGAACTCCTGGAAATCCGCCTGCGTCGCCCCTCCGCGCAGATGCTTGGCCAGGAGATGGTTTAGCTCCGCCATCATCTCCCGCAGCGGCTCCAGGTCTTCAGGCGTGAGGCTCTGCACGCCCTGGAGCATGTTTTCGAACTGCTCGCCGAGCATTTGGCGCCGCAGCTCGTTCAGCAGCTCCTGGAAATCCTCGCGCGCGCCGGGATCCATGAATTCGTAGTCCATCAGCTTCTGAAGGCGACCGGCCATGTCGCTCGGCAGCTGGTCCAGAGCCTCCAGCTTCCGCCTGGTCATCTGCTCCACCATGTCGCGCATGGACTGATCCGCCGAGGCGTCATCAGCCGCGGAGGCGCGGAGGCGTTCGATGCCCTGTCGCTCCTTCTCGACGATTTCCTCGAGGCGGTGGTTGATGTCCTCCAGCAAAGACCCAAGGTCGTACCGGCCCAGGGACTGTTCGCGCCGCTGGCGCAGTTGCTCCAGGAGGTCTCTTACCCCCATGCGGCGCATGTCCCGGCGGCCGGCGCCGCGCATCAGCAGGCGTTCGAGCGCCCTGCGGAGGTCGCCGTCCTCCAGCAGGTCCTGCGACAGGAGGTCGAGCAGTTCGTCAGGATCGAGGGGGTCTATAGACTGGGTGCCGTCCCAGGCTGAGTACCGGAAATTCACGGGTGAGATTATAGGCCTTCGGCCGCAAAGCTTTGACATTGTCGGGGAGGGATTGGGCAGAAACCCGAGGGCCACGCCGCGCTGCGGGCGCCGTGATATGGAACCGGCGCTTGGATCGGCTCCCGTATGCTGGCGCCGCTGCCTGGGAACACTTCGCGTTCGCTCTAGGGGAGACGCCCAGCGCAGGGCAGCGACGCCGGGAGGTCTAGTTCGCCTTCGTCCCGGCCGTCTCCGCCTCGTCGATGGGAGCCGTGCCCACCCAGTGGCCGAGGTCCACTAGCGTGTTCTCCGGGCCCATGTACTTCACCTCGTAGTGGGCGTCGTCGACGCGAACGGTGTTCAGGCGCGTAGCCCCGGCTGCCTCCAGCATGCGAGCGGCTTCCTCCTCGTCCTCGACGGTGAAGCCGATGTGGGCGATGCCGTGGGCCGGCTCGCCTTCGGCGCTGGGGGTGCCGGGCGGCAGGACCGTGATGTTCAACGTCCCGTCCGAAAGGTCCACGGCGCCTCCGCGCCGGCGCTGAACGATCTGCATACCGAGACCGCGAACGAAAAAGTCGGCCACGGCCTCGACGTCGTTCACCCGGTAAGCGATGTGCCTGATCTTCGCCACTTTCGTCCTCCTTCGACCGCTCAGGACGGCCAGTCTTCGTCGAGCCATGCGGGCAAGGGTTCGCCCGGTTTCGTCACGGGCAGCGGCGTGTCCTGGTCACCGCGGCCCGTCTCTCTGAAGCGCTGCAGCGCGTCCGGCATCTCGTAATAGATCTCCAGGCGGTTGCCGTCCGGGTCTGAGAAGTAGATGCTCCTCTGGCTGACGTGGTCCGTGGCGTGAGAGATGGGTACGCCGTGCTCCAGGAGCCTGCAGTACGCCTCTTTCAGGTCTCTGTAGCTCTCGACCTCGAAAGCGATGTGGAACAGGCCGATCTGGCCTTGCTTGGGACGCTGCGCCGCCGCTGGGTCCGGGTTCGGGAATACGTCCAGGGCGTGAAAATTCTCCCCCAAGGTCATGAACGTCCCGCCGTGCTCCGGGTCCTGTTCGCTCACTTCGAAGCCGAGGATGTCGCGATAAAAACTCCGCGACCTTTCCTCATCGGCGACGCTGAGGGCAATGTGTCCGACGCGCTTGACCTTCATCGCTCGCCTCCATTTCGGGCAGGCCTAGCCGATGGTCGGATACTGGCCCAGCCGGTCCCGTCTGTCAACGCAGCGAGGCCCGAAAGCAACGATCGGCAGGCCGCGGGCGCGCACGTTGGCCCTGGATTCTTTACAATTCTGTTAGAGCAGTTTTTCGGCAGGACGTGGTCTGAGCCTCATGTTTTGAGGCATGATCACATCTCCCGTAACGCCGTTGGAGTGATGAGTCTTGACGTCTGACCTGGAAGGCCTCGATCTCGAGGAGCCGAGCGCTGAACTGACCCCGGAGCAGGAGGCCGAGCTTCCCGGCTCCGTTCAACTTTACCTCCAGGAAATCGGAGCGGTCCGCCTATTGACCGCGAGCGAAGAAGTCGAACTCGCGAAGCAGATCGAGGGCGGCAAGCTCCTGGCGCGCTATCAGCGCGAGTTGACGGCCTGTGGCGAAGAGATCTCCTATCGCGCCCTCGCGCGCTACCTGCTCAAGCGCGTTCACAAGCTGGGTGACCGGATTCGCCCCATCGTGGCTCCCGAAGCCAAAGGCTACGGAGACTTCCTGTACTCGCAAAGCTTGCAGAATGCGATCCAAATGCAGATCGACCGCGACTTGGCCGAAGCAATAGCCGACGTGGTTGGCACCTCCGGCCAGCAGGTAGTCGATGACCTCTGGGAACTGTCTGTGGCAACCCGGCTGCTGCCGCGCGAAATGGCGGACGCCGATCCTGAGGACGACGAGGTCATCGAGCGCCTGGCGGACATCCTCCGCGACGCCGAGCGCCGCGCCGGCGAGGCCACCGACCGGATGATGCGGGCCAACCTCCGCCTCGTCGTTTCCGTGGCCAAGCGCTATCAGAACCGCGGCCTTCCGCTGCTGGACCTCATCCAGGAGGGCAACACCGGCCTGATCCGCGGCGTCGAAAAGTTCGACTACCGCCGCGGCTTCAAATTCAGCACCTACGCCACGTGGTGGATCAGGCAGGCGATTACCCGAGCGCTGGCTGACCAGTCCCGCACCGTGCGCCTTCCTGTCCACGTCGTCGAAAGCGCCAGCAAGTACCGGAAGGCCCTCGACTCCCTGCTCGTCGAGCTCGGACGCGAGCCCACCGCGGCCGAAATCGCCCAGCGGATGGGCACGACGCCCGAAGCCGTCGAGCAGCTTCAGGAGGCGCTCGCCCGCCAGCCGGTGTCGCTCCAGCAGCCCATCGGCGAGGAGGGCGATTCGAAACTCGAAGACGTCATCGAGAACGTCGTCGCCTCCCCCTTCGAGGAAGCGACCGC
>DATMBD010000290.1:0-5604 GCA_035559355.1 Dehalococcoidia bacterium | reverse complement strand
GGGCGTCAGCAGCCCGATCACGACCCAGCTGTACATCGAAGGCGAGCCCGGCAACGAGGACGACGATTTCTACGCGCCCGAGCTCCTGGTTCACTGCACCACGGACGAAAACGGCGTCAAGCACGGCACGTTCGACTTCGTGATCAAGCAGGTGACCGAGCGCGAGAACGTCACGCCGGAGAGCCTGGCCGCGCGCGTGTAGGAAGCACCCCGCCCGGAACCGCCCCGTCCGTAAGCGGACGGGGGCGACATGAACGACTTTCGTCGATGGAAGGAGCGTCAGCGTGCCTTACGACTTGCTCATCAAGGGCGGCCACGTGCTGGACCCGGGCCAGAACATCGACGGGAAGATGGACATCGGCATCAACGGCTCGCGCATCGCGGCCCTGGAGCCAGACATCCCTGCGAGCGAAGGCCGGCGGGTCATCGAGGTGCGCGGCGATAACCGTTATGTAACGCCCGGCCTGATCGACATCCATACTCACGTCGCTTACGGGGCGACGACGCCGGGCGTCGGCATGGGCTGCTGCGACCCGGACCAGGTCGGCGTGCACGCCGGCGTCACAACCGTCCTGGACTGCGGCTCCGTCGGCGTCGCCAACATCGGCGTCTTCCGCTATCACATCATCCCGAAGGCGAAGACCCGCATCATCCCCTTCGTCAACGTCGGCAGCTACGCGCACACGATGCCAAGCTTCGCCGACGTCTCCCGGATGGAGGATGTCGACCCGAAGGCGATCGCCAGCTGCATCGAGGCGAACCCTGGCCTCATCCGCGGCTTCAAGCTGAGGCTTGTGGGGCCGGTGGCGCAGGAGCAGGGCGAGGAGCTGGTGAAGCTCTCCAAGGCCATTTCCCGCGAGCACAAGCTCCCGCTCATGGTGCACATCGGCGACATGCGCGCGAGCGACTACAACAAGGCTTCGAGCGTCACCCGCTTCCTCCTCAAGAGCTTCGACCCTGGCGATATCCTCACTCACCTGGCGACGCCGCACGCGGGCGGGGTGATGGCCGACGAAGCCCGCACCCAGACGGTGCCGGAGTTGCAGGAGGCGAGAGCGCGCGGTGTGGTACTCGACCCGGCGCTCGGTGCGGGGAATTTCGGCTTCGATATCGCCCGCCGCCAGGCGGAGCTCGGCCTCTACCCGGACACCATTTCCAGCGACCTCACCGCGGGCGGCCGCGGACGCGTGGTCTACAGCCTCATGGAGTGCATGGGGCGCTACATGGCCGTCGGCTACACCGTGAAGGACATGGTGCGCATGGCAACGGTCAACGCGGCCAAAGCCCTGGGCCTTCAGGATGAGCTGGGTGCGATCGCCGTGGGCCGTGAGGCGGACATCACGATCTTCGACGTCGTCAACGGCAAGTGGAAATTCATCGACACCACCCAGAAGGAGTTCACCGGCGAGAAGGCGATGGTACCGGTGCTGACCATCCGCGCAGGCGAGGTGTTCACGCCGGAATGGGGACCGCATCCCTGGGGATGGCTGCCGCCTGAGGCTTAGCGCCGGGGCGCAACGCCCTCTGCCTATTTCGAAGTCGCGAGAAGAGAAAGGTGAGCGGCAAATGCCAGGAGCGCTCGAAGGCATCCGCGTAGTCGATTTCGGCCAGTACATCGCCGGGCCTCTCGCGGCAGTAATGCTCGCCGACCAGGGCGCAGACGTGATCCACGTCGACCCTCCCGGCGGGCCGTTCTGGAAGCACCCCTCGGATGCCTTCTTCAGCCGCGGCAAGCGTCGGATCGCTCTCGACCTGAAGAGCCCCTCCGACCGCGCCACAGCTCGTCGCCTGATCGAGACCGCGGATGTCGTCATCGAGAACTTCCGGCCCGGCGTCATGGACAGGCTGGGCCTGGGCGCGGAAGCGATGACCGCCGCCAACCCGCAGCTCATCTACTGTTCGATCCCGGGCTTCGCCGCGGACGACCCCCGCGCCGAAATGCAGGCCTGGGAGGGGATCATCGATGCCGCGACTGACAACTGCATTCCCCGCGTCGGCGAGGAACCGCCGGACTGGGACTGGAGCCGGCCCTTCTATTCGGCCGTGCCCTTGGCCTCCAACTTCGGCGCGTTCCTGGGTGCGACCGGGATCGTCATGGCGCTCATCGCCCGCCACCGTACCGGCCTGGGCCAACGGGTGGAGGTGCCCCTGTTCGACGCGATGTTCACGCTAATCGGCCATTCGGGCGCCTACGTCAACTCGCGCGGCCTTCATCCACCGCGGGGGATCCACGGCCGGGGCGCCGGCGCCTTCCGCTGCAAAGACGGCAAATACGTCCAGTTCGATACGTCAAGCGCCCGCCACCTCGTCTGGTTCGCGCAGGAAGCAGGCCTCACCGAGACGTGGGAGCCGGATCTGCTCGACATCGTCAAGCTGCGGGACGAGGCGTTGAACCAGAGGCTCCACGCCAAGCTCCGGGAGCTTTTCCTGACGAAGACCGCCCGCGAATGGGAGGAGATCGGCAACCGCGCCGGCGCGGCGATCGGCTGGTGCCGCACCGTCGACGAATGGATAGACACCGACCACGCCCGCGAGATCGGCGCCGTCGTCCAGCTGGACGACCCCGAGTTTGGCCCGACGTGGATGGCCGGCGTGCCCGTGAAGCTGCACTCGGCGCCGGGCGGCCCCAAAGGGCCCCGCCATCTCCCTGACGCCGACCGCGAGGAGATCATTTCGGAGCTGCAAAGCCTCAGCCCGCGCTCGTCGCAGGCGGGCCCGGAGCCAGAGCTGCAGCACCCGCTGCAGGGCATGCGCGTCCTGGACGTTTGCGTAGCCCTGGCCGGCCCCACCTGTGGCCGCCTACTCCTGGAGTTCGGCGCCGATGTCATCAAGATCAACGCCCCCCAGGCGGGCGTGGGCGGGTACCTGAACCGGGGCAAGCGATCGCTCCTGCTCGACCTCGAGTCGTTCGAGGCGCAGTCGGTTTACTGGAAACTCGTGGAGAAGGCAGACGTCATCGTCGAGAACTTTTCGCCCGGCACCGCCGACCGCCTCGGCATCGGCTACCGGCAGGTGAAGGCGCGCAACCCGGAGATCATCTACACGTCCGGCACCTGCTACGGCGAAGGCGGCCCTTGGCAGGGAAGGGGCTGGGAACGCCAAGGCCAGGCGGTAAGCGGCATCATGGAGCGCGCTTCAGACCCGCCATCGGTCCTGGGCCCCTACAACCTCGTGGACATCGGCACAGGCACGCTGGCCACCTTCGGTACGGGGCTGGCGATCTTCCACAAGCTGCGCACGGGCAAGGGCGGCCGCGTTTCCGCTTCGCTCTGCCAGACGGGAACGTACCACCAGACGCCGTACATGCTGCGCTTCGATGGCTATCGAGCGACAGAGCCCCGCGGCTACTACGCGCTCGGTAGCGGCCCCCTCAATCGCTTTTACAAGGCCAGCGACGCCTGGTTCTTCCTGGCGCTGCGGTCCGCAGAGCGCTCCCGCCTGAAGTCGGTTCCGGGGCTCGAGGGAATCGACCTCGACTCCGAAGGCCTGGAACAGGCGCTGGAGGCCGCTTTCGCCGGCGAGACCGCAGCCGTCTGGACGGAACGGCTGCGCAAGGCCGGCATCTCCGCTCAGCCGCGAGTCCCTGTCGCCGAGCTGATGCAGGACCCTTATGTGAAGAAGCGGGGTCTCAGCGTCTGCCAGGAGGTGGAGGGCGTGGGCGAGACGACCGCCCCTGGGCTTTCGGTGCGGCTTTCGCGGACGCCCATGCGCCTCGGCGATCCGCCGCGGCGGCCGGGCTCGGACGCGCCGGCGATCCTGGAGGAGATCGGCATGGCCGATGAGCTGCCGAGGCTCGAGAAGGCCTGGGTCCTGCAGGCCAGCAACCTGCCGCCGGCCTGGGGCGGCGGCGGGTAAGCGCGGCCTGACCGGCGCCGCGGGCGTCGAGGGGCCAAGCGCTGGCGCGTCGACCTGGAGCCAGCGCCGCGGCGGCCGGCGCCGGGGCCGCGACAGGTAAGCTGCAGAGGAGTCTCGGACACCCCGCCTGGCTCTTGGGCTTTGGGCCAAGGCGGCGCTGCGCGCCTTCGCTCAAGAAAGGAGGACACCATGGCGACCATGCCCGGGCACCGATATCTGGCCGAGGCGTTCAAGGCTTACGAGGTCGACCATATCTTCTTCGTGCCGACGATCGTCATCCCGGCCCTGGCCGAGATGGAGGGCATGGGCATCACGCGGATCATGACCCACGGCGAAAAGGCCGCGGCGTACATGGCGGACGGCTACGCACGCGCCAGCGGCAAGCCGGGCATCGCCATGGCGCAGACGGTGGGCGCGGCGAACCTCGCGGCCGGGCTCCAGGACCCGTACCTGGCCTGTTCGCCCGTGATCGCGATCACGGGCGGCCGTCTGCCGCTCACGAAGTATCGCCACGTCTACCAGGAGGTCGAGGCTCACCGGATGTACGACCCGGTGACGAAGTTCAACGCCCAGGTGGACACGCCGCAGCGCTTGCCGGACATGCTCCGCCAGGCATTCCGGGTTGCGACGTCCGGAACGCCTGGACCGGTACATCTGGAGCTTCCCGGCGCCGCCGGCATGATCGAGAGCGACATCGAGGTGCCAGAGACGCTGCCCATGGCGGAGCCCCAGTTCGCTCGCTATCCAGCCGTCCGGCCGGAGCCGAACATGGACGCCGTCCGCGCGGCTGCCCGGCTGCTCCGCGACGCCGCCAAGCCGATCATCGTCGCCGGCGGCGGCGTCAAGTCCTCCGGCGCTCAGCAGGAGCTGACCCAACTGGCGGAGTTGCTTTCGATCCCGGTCGCGACGTCCCTGAACGCCAAGGGCGCCATCCCGGAAACGCACGAGTTGTCCGTGGGCGTCGTCGGCACCTATGCACGCATGTCCGCGAACCGCGCCGTCAACGAAGCCGACCTTGTCTTCTACGTCGGCAGCCACACCGGCAGCCAGGTCACGAACAACTGGCGCACGCCTGCCATCGGCGCGGCGACCGTCATCCAGCTCGACATCGACCCCGCCGAACTCGGCCGCAACTATCCCAACGCCGTCAGCCTCCTCGGTGACGCCAAGGTGACCCTCCAGCGCCTGATCGAAGCGTCGGAGCCCGTGTCGCACCGCCGGGAGTGGGTGGCGCGCGCCAAGGAACTCGTCGACGCTTGGCGCGCCGAGAAGGCGCCGCTTCTGACCTCCGACGCGGTGCCCATCCGGCCGGAGCGTCTGTGCAAGGAGATCGAGAAGGTGCTGCCGCCGAACGGCATCCTGCTATCCGACACGGGGCACTCGGGCATGTGGACCGGGGCGATGGTGGAGCTGCAGCACGGCCAATCCTACCTGCGCGCGGCTGGATCGCTGGGCTGGGGCTTCCCGGCGGCGCTCGGCGCCAAGTGCGCCGCCCCCGACCGCGACGTCGTCTGCTTCACAGGCGATGGCGGCTTCTATTACCACATCGCCGAGCTGGAGACGGCGGCGCGCTTCGGCATCAACGCCGTGATCGTCGTCAACGATAACCAGTCGCTGAACCAGGAATACGAGCTGTTCGAGCGCGCCTACGCCGGCAATCAGCGCGGCGGCGCCTTCAAGATGTGGCAGTTCGAGCCCGTGGACTTCGCCAAGGTAGCGGAGGCGTTCGGCTGCGCCGGCTTTCGCGTC
>DATMBD010000289.1:0-3424 GCA_035559355.1 Dehalococcoidia bacterium | reverse complement strand
GGTGTCCGGCACCACGACCCGGACGGGGCAGCCGTGCCGCGGCGCCAGGACCGCCAAAGCGATGCCCGTGTTGCCGGTCGACGCCTCGACCACCTCCTGGCCCGGCCTCAGGCGCCCGTCTGCGAGGGCCCGCTCGAGCATGAATCTCACGATTCGGTCCTTGATCGAACCGGTCGGATTCTGACCCTCGAGCTTTGCGAACAGGCGCACCCCCGGCTTCGGCGAGCAATTTTTGAGCTCGATGAGCGGCGTGCCGCCTACAAGGGAAGCGATCTCCATCAGGTGAAGCCTACCGCATCGACAAAGCCCGGCCTTGCGGCCACCCCGGCAACGACTTGAAGCGGCGAGGGCATGGCGAGGGAGGGCTGCGCTCAGTCGGCAGGGGAGCTCGCTGGAGCTCGCTCGGGCGGGTGGACCCGGATCCCGTTCCGGATGTCGGTGAAGCCCACGTAGCGCGCGAGTTCTTCCGCCCGGCGCTTGCTTTCGTAAGAAGGGACATGGCCTTCAAGGTAGACGATGTCATCGAAGGCCTCGAGCTCCACGAAGTCGAAGACGCCGGTTCCGTCGGCCAGGAGCAGCGCCAGGCGTCTCAGCTTGTTCATCGGGCCGGTGGTCACGCTGCACCTCCGGGAGGTGTAGGGGCTTCTCGGCTCACATCTCGGCTGGCCGCCGGCGTTGGAATGGCCGCCGGCCCCTCGAACAGCGGCCGGAACAAGAACGCGGCGAGGCTCGCGAATGCCGCGCCGTAAACGGCGAAGACGATCGCGGAGCCCAAGGAGGCGTTCGGGTCGTCGTTGGCCGACATGGCGAAGCCCATCGCGGCGACGGCCGGCCCTACGAGCGCAAACCAGGCCACAATCGCGTACATCGGCTTGCGCGCGCCCTCGGCGCCAGAAAGCAGGGCCACCCCGCAGGCGAGGGCCGCCGGCATGACGATGCCGAGGTCCATGAAGGCGATCAGCCAAAAGGCAATCGGGTCTTCGAGATACTCCTCGGAAGGCCGGCCCTGCCAGATGTCCATCAGTGTCGGCAAGTAGCGCAACGCTAGGAACACGGCTACGGCCGGCATGAGGACGCCTGTCCATCGCCGCGAGCGCGCGCTCGCGGGTGGCAGGCGGCCGGCGTCCACGGACGTCCAGGCGACGACGGCCACGCCCACGCTCAGGACGAAAAGGCCCAGATGCAGGAGGAAGAAGTCTTCGTTGTTGCCCGGCAGGGTGTCGTAGTGGCCCCCGAGCACGTACTGGGGAAGCATGTACGCCGCCATCAAAGATGGGCCCAGCGCCAGGAACGGCGCCACGACGTAGCCGCGCAGGGCCAGAGCCCCGGCCACGAGCAAGAGTGGGCCCGCGATCGCGAGAGAAAAGGCGTCGAGACCGATGGCCTGATTTTCGAACGTCTCCGTGTAGCGATAGTCGATGACGCCGAAGGCCAGGGGCCCGAGAAGCGAGTTCACCGCCAGACCCGCGGCAAGCAGGAAGCAGCCCGTGGCGAGCAGCCGCCACGCGTCGGCTGCTTCGCGTCGCTTCGCCATTGCGGATGCTTCGACCTCAGATCTCGGTCTCGGCCTCACTGCGGCTGTCGTGCGGCGGGTGGCGCTCATCTTCGATTCCAGTCTCCAGCTTGAAGCCTTTAGGAGGCCGCGTCAGCGTGCAAAGGGCGAGTGTTGCAGGGGCCGAATGGTCGTTCATCAAAGCAGGCGAGTCAGGCAAGGCCTGACGCGCCTTAGGGAGTTCTGACCTCCGGCTAGGACGCCGCGAAGAGTCCCACGGCGCCAAGCTCCGTGTAAGCGAAGTTGTGGCTGACGAAGGGATACTTCCCGGGCTCCGGAAGGACGGCTTCGAACGTGCAGCCCTGACCGGGCGCGATCGTGTAGGTGGAGACCCCCCGCAACACGTTCGCCGGGTTGCCGTCCACGTAGACCTTGTCGAAGATGCCGCCGACGATGTGGAACGCGGACGGCAGCGTGGGGCCAGCATTGACGACATACATGCGGATGCGTTCGCCCGCTTTGACGGCCAGAGGCTGGTCCCGGTACTGGAAGGCCGTGCCGTTGAACGCCAGCAAATCGGGACGGACGAGCATCATCTTGGTCATGTCGCCCTCCCAGACGTCGCCGGCGCCGCGGCGCGCGTGAAACTCGCTCTGGACAAACGCGAACTCCGTCGCTGGAGGCAGCGGTTCCGCAGGGTCGACGATTACGGCGCCGTACATGCCGTTGGCGATGTGGTGGAGCATCGGCGCCGTGCCGCAGTGGTACATGAACACGCCCGGGAAGCTTGCCGTCCAGGGGAAAGTCAGGCTCTCGCCGGGAAGGATCGTCTTGTAGTCACGGTCCGGAGCCGTCAGGGCGGCGTGGAAGTCGATCGAGTGGCCGCCGTTGCCGTTGTTGACGAGCGTGAAGTTGACCTTGTCGCCTTGGCGCACGCGGATGAAAGGCCCCGGCACCTGGCCGCCGAATGTCCAGGCGTTGTACTTCACGCCGGCGGCGATCTCCAGCGTCTTGTAGCTGATCTCGATGGTCAGGTCGTGCGTGGGGCCGCCGCTGACGGCGGGCAGGAGAGCGGGGCGGGCTGCCTGCACCACTCCGGATATCTGAGGCCCCGGCTCAACCTCCTGGGCGCTGGCCGGGCTCTTGAACGCGGGCTTGTCCAGGACCGCGTAGGCCGAGCCGGCGATCGCCCCGGACGCCACGAACCCCGATGCCAGAAGCAGCTTCTCCAAAAAGCCCCTTCGACTTGTGGTCGCCTGGTCTCCGCGCTTGTCTCGCATGCTGTCCTCCTTTCGGACCGGCGTTGCTCGTGTCCAAATCCAAGGTTCGGGTCTGGCTGGCCAAGCCCATAGAGCCGTCCGTGACCAAATCGGCTGCCGAATGGAACCTTTCTATATGAACGGTGGCTGGGCCCGTGAGCGCCGGTTCGTGGGAAACCTCGCTGGGGCAGTTGGACTAACCAGGCATCATTGCTAAGGTTGCATCGCGCGGGCCGGGGAAGGCGCACGCGGGTGATGAACAAGATTTACGAGACCCCAGCCGCAGCTATTCATGACGTCTTCGACGGCGCGACGATCATGTTTGGGGGTTTCGTGTCCGCCGGCAGCCCTACGAATCTGATCCTGGCCCTCTACGAGAAAGGGACGAAGAACCTCACAGGCATCGCCAACAACATCGGCTTGGGTGACAAGCTGGACATCTTGTGCGAGAAGCGGCAGCTTCGCAAGATGATCGCCTCGTTCGCAATCCGGGCGTCGGCGCGCCGTCAGAGCCTTTTCGAACAGCTCTACGCCAAAGGCGAGGTAGAGCTCGAGCTCGTGCCGCAAGGCACGCTGGCGGAGCGCATCCGCGCCGGCGGCGCCGGCATTCCGGCCTTCTACACGCCTACGGGCGTGGGTACGATCGTCGCCGAAGGCAAGGAGACGCGCGTCT
>DATMBD010000288.1:0-3584 GCA_035559355.1 Dehalococcoidia bacterium | reverse complement strand
GGAGGAGTCCTGCTCGCTGATCACGGCTATGAAGAGGCCGTAGATGAGGGCGTTCTGGCCGAGCAGTTGCAGGAACTTGGCGTAGCAATAGAGCAGGAAGCGCTTGTCCTGAAACAGCCCGGGCGGCGATGCGAGCCTCTGCGGCAAGCGGGGCTGGCCTGGGAGTGTCACCAACCCAGATTATGCCTTCGGGGGGTCTTCGGAGATGGGATGGCTACGGGAGGGCCTTCCCAATGCAGTCAAACGAACCGCAGGCTGAAACCCTGGAAAGGGAGCCCCTCTAGCCGCGTTTCCCACGTCTCTCCCGGCGCAACGGGCAGGGCGGCCGTCAGCGTGCCCGTCGTCACCAGCTCTCCGGCCTCGAGGGCCGGGTGGTCCGGCAGGCCGGCGAGGACCCGGGCGAGGTGGGCCAGCACAGCGACCGGGCTGCCGAGCACGAGCTCCCCTCCCCCTTCGGCGACGGGCGTGCCGTCCTTGAGCAGGACGGCGCGGCAGTTGGCGAGCGCGGCCGCCAGCTCCTTCCGACCGCCGCGTACAGGCAATCCGGGACCGACCACGTAGCGGCCGTGCAGGCCGCCATCGGCGACGGTGTCCGGAGCCTGAAACTTCCAGTCCGGAAAGTGGCACTGGACGATCTCGAAGCCGTGGCCGACCCACTCGACGGCGTCGAGCAGCGCCACGGGATCGTTCGTCGCCGGGGGCGAGGCCCGGAGCCGGAACACGATCTCGGGCTCGATCAGCGGCTGCACGAGGGCGTTAAGACTGAGTTCGCAAGGGCTCCCCTGGCTCGTGTCGCAACGCCGCACGGTCTCCGCGTACATGTAGCCGAAGATGGGACGGTAGACGCCGTACTGCTGCCAGATCGTCCTGTTCGTGAACCCCACCTTGCGGCCGATTCGGCGCCAGCCGCGCTGCTCCCGCCGGCTGAGCACTTCCCGAGCGACGGCGTACGCAGCGGCGAGGTCGAAGCCCGCAATCCGCTCCGTCAGGGGCGCGGCCATGGCTCCCCGGTCCTGGAGACCGATGATCTCCTCGGCCAGGCGACCGATGTCGGAGGCTGTCAGTTCGGGAGGCATCCGTTCTGGCTGGAGTCCGCGGCCGAAAGCTGGTCTGCTTCCTCCAGACCCCGCTTCGGCCGAGCTGCTATCTAGCCCCTCCACCGCGGAGAGAGCAGCTTTCAGGCCGGGCTCCTAGGTCTCCTCGATTTCCACGCGAAGGATGGTATCCCCCTGCTCCACGGCGCGGACGGCGTCCATGCCTTCCGTCACCCGCCCGAAGACCGAATGGCGGTTATCGAGATGGGGTTGCGCGGAGAGCGTGATGAAGAACTGGCTGCCGTTGGTGTTGGGGCCGGCATTGGCCATAGAGAGCATCCCCGGCCCGTTATGACGCCACGCGGGGCTGAACTCATCGGCGAACTGATAGCCAGGACCGCCCGTCCCGTTGCCAAGCGGACAGCCGCCCTGAATCACGAACGGCGGGTCCTTGATCACCCGGTGGAACTTGAGGCCGTCATAGTAGCCGACGCAGGCCAGGTAGACGAAGTTGTTGACGGTGTTCGGAACGTCCTTGGCCGCCAGCTCGATGACGATGTCGCCACGGCTCGTCTGGATGCGCGCCGTGTAACGCTTGTTCGGGTCGATGACGCGCTCAGGCGGCGCGGAGAAGCGCCTCTGGCCGGTGCGCTGAAGGTCGGCGATGGTGGGCATTCGGTAATCCTTTCTGGAGACGGCTGGAACCATACAACCACAGAACGTGGACCAGGAACAGCCCAGGCCCTGAAGGTTCCTACGCTCCGCTTTCCTCTATCGAGACGCTCAGGATCCGGTCGCCCTGCTGGATGGCGTTGACCACGTCCATGCCTGAGCTGACGCGGCCGAAGACGGAGTGCTTGTCGTCCAGGTGATGGGCCGGCGCGAGGGTGATGAAGAACTGGCTGCCGTTGGTGTTCGGGCCCGAGTTCGCCATGGAGATGACGCCGGTGTCGTGGCGAAGGTTAGGACTGAACTCGTCGGCGAAGAGGTAGCCGGGGCCGCCGCGGCCGTCGCCCCGCGGATCGCCGCCTTGAACGACGAAGGGCTGCGGCTCCTTGACGACGCGGTGGAACGTGAGGCCGTCGTAGAAGCCGGCGCAGCTGAGGAAGACGAAGTTGTTGACCGTGTTCGGCGCGTCCTGGGCGGCGAGGTCGATCGTGATCAGGCCTCGAGACGTGTACATCTTCGCGACGTACTTCTTCGCGGGGTCGATGACGCGTTCCGGCAGGGCTTCGAAGCGCATGGGTTGCGTGCGGCGCTGGATGGCGGCGATGCGGCTGCCCGCGGGCGTGCAGGCCCCTATCGGCGCCTGGAGCGTGCCTTCCGGCTGGGGCGTGCCGGAGGCGGAATTGTCGCCGCCGGAACCGCAGGCGGCTAACAGGAAGACCCCCGCTGCGAAGGCGGCCAGTACGGGCGGGCGGGGTGGTCTGCGGCCGCGGCTACTCAAAGATGGAGCTGACGACTTCCTCTAGCGTGCGCTGGACCTCGGCATCGTCCGTCAGGGCCCACACGACGGCGGTCTGGCAGGCAGAGCGCGGCGGGATGCCTTTGCGGATCAGCTTTCCCGCGTAGACCAGGAGCCGCGTGCTCACTCCCTCCGCGAGGCCGTGCTCCCGCAGGTTGCGCACCTTCTCCCCCAGCTTGGCGAGCTCGTTGGCGATGTCGGCCGGCAGGTCCGCCTCGTGGGCGATGATCTCGGCTTCCTGGGCCCGGGGCGGGTAGTCGAATTCGATGGCGATGAACCGCTGCCGCGTGCTGTGCTTGAGGTCTTTGAGCGCGCTTTGGTAGCCGGGGTTGTAGGAGATCACCAGCAGGAAGCCTTCCGCGGCCTCCAGAACCTGGGCGCGCTTCTCGATGGGCAGGAGGCGGCGGTGGTCCGTCAGGGGGTGGATGAGGACGGTTGTGTCCTTCCTCGCCTCTACGATCTCGTCCAGGTAGCAGATGGCGCCGGCCTTGACGGCCCGCGTCAGGGGACCATCGATCCAGCGCGTCGTCTCGCCCTCCAGCAGGTAACGGCCGACGAGGTCGCTGGCGGTGAGGTCTTCGTGGCAGGCGACGGTGACCAGGGGCAGCGCGTGCTCGAAGCCGACGTCCGCGCCCGATTCCTTGCTGCGGATGAGCGTCATGGGCCGGCCCAGCCGCCAGGCCATGTATTCGACGAAGCGGGTCTTGCCGCAGCCGGTGGGACCTTTGAGCAGTACCGGCACCCGCTCTTCGAACGCGGCCGTGAACAGCTCGATCTCGTTGCCGATGGGCAGGTAGTAAGGCTCTACGTGCGGGCGGTACTCCTCGATGGCGTACTCGCGATAGGTCGTGCCCTCGTCCTGGAAGCGAAAGTCGCTAATCGCCGCCCTCCGGTCGCCTCGATTCGCGGGGATGTCTAAACCTATCTTACGAACGAAAGGAACGGCGAACAAGGAAGAGGCCGATCTGGCGCCCCGGCGGCGTGAATCCGCGTCTTGGCGCCGGAGGTGGGGCTCCCCAGCGCCGTGGGGGTCAAGCTCCAACTCCCGGCTCAAAAGCGAAGGCCCCGGCGGGTTAGGCCGGGGC
>DATMBD010000287.1:0-8687 GCA_035559355.1 Dehalococcoidia bacterium | reverse complement strand
TTGGCTTCCACGTCCAGCCATATGCGGCTACCCGAGCGGGTCACGGCGAAGCGCTGGAGGTCGCGAACAGTGCTTGCCCCTTCAGCCTCCGGTCGCGACGCGAAGGCCGCGAAGTCTCGTGTTCCAACGAGCCCTGATGCTGCCTGCTGCATGCAGCCGAGGTCCAGTTCGCCGGGCACGTGCCACACGCGATCGCGTTCCAATGCCGGCCGCACGGGACGGTTCTCGATGACGTATCGATAGCTCCGCCGGACGGCTTCTCGCCTGGGATCGAACGTGAGCGGCACGTCTCGGGCCTCGAGCACCACCGCGTCCTCTGGCAGCCACGCGTTCAAGGCCCGGACCAGGGTGTCTTCATCCAAGCGGGAGGTCGTGGAGAACGCCGCCACCTGGCCGCAAGCGTGCACCCCGGCGTCGGTCCGGCCCGCGAAGGCCACCCGCTCCCGCTCGCCCGTGGCCTTCTCGATGGCTTCCTCCAGGACGCCTTGCACCGTGCGGGCTTCGGTCTGCAACTGGGAACCCGCGAAGCGGGAACCGTCGTACTCCAGCAGGAGCGCAACCCGGCGCCGCGCTGCCTCCGGCGCAGGCTCATCCGCCGCCATGCTGCGTCCTACTCGATGAGCTCCAGGAGCACCTGGGGCGCGCCGTCGCCCAGGCGCGGGCCCAGGCGGACGATGCGGGTATAGCCCCCATTGCGGTCGGCGTAGCGCGGCGCCAGCTCGTCGAAGACCTTCTTCGTCACGTGCTTGTCGTACACGTAACCGGCCACGCGGCGGCGCGCGGCCAGCGTGCCGCTCTTGCCGAGCGTAATCATCTTTTCGGCAAGGCCGCGCACGGCCTTCGCCTTGGCTTCCGTGGTCTTGATCTGCTCGTGCCGGAGGAGGTCCGTGACCAAGCCCCGGAACATGGCCAGGCGCTGATCTGTCGGCCTGTCGAACTTGCGGCTTTGCACCCGGTGCCTCATGCTTCGTCCTCGTCCTCGTCCTCGTCGTGGCCGGGGAGCAGCTCTTCCCGGCCGGACTCCTTGAGGGCTTCCAGCAATGCCTTCGCCACCGGACCCAGCTCCTCGCCTTCGATTTCGGCCGGGGCGGCCGTGACCGTGCGGGACGCCGCGGCCGGTTCCGCCGTCCGGGCACCGCCGAGCGCGCCGCCGTCCTCGCCGGCCTCCGGCGAGAGGAAGCCCATACTGATCAGCTTCTCCTTCAGCTCGTCGTAGGACTTGCGGCCGAAATTACGCAGCGCCAGGAGCTCGTCCTCGCTTTTCTCGAGGACGGCGCCCACGGTCATCAGACCGCTCCGCTTCAGGCAGTTGTACGCCCTCACGCTTAGATTGAGGTCTTCTATCGGCGTGTTGTAGCGGTCCGGAGGCAGGGCCGCCCCGGAACCGAGCCCACGGCCCATCATCGCGGGCTGCGGCCGGCCTAAGCGCGAGAAGACGGAGAACTGCTCTGCCAGAATCTCCGCGGCGCTGCTCACCGCGTCCGTGGGCGTGATCGTCCCGTCCGTCCAGACCTCGAGGACAAGGCGGTCGAAGTTCGTGACCTGGCCGACGCGCGTATGCTCGACGCGGTAGTTCACGCGCCGCACAGGCGAAAAGATAGCGTCCACCGGGATCACGCCAATCGCAAGCCCGTCGCTGGTGCCCGCGGGGACGTACCCCCTGCCCTGTTCCACCGTGAACTCGACGGCCAGGCGGGCTTGGGGAGACTCGAGCGTCGCCAGGTGGAGCTCCGGGTTGACGATTTCGTAGTCCGCCGTCTGCTCGATCTGGCCGGCCGTGACGGGCCCTTCGCCGGAGGCTTCCAGGTACATCTTGCCGGGCCTGTCGGTCAGGGAGCGAATGCGGATGTCCTTGACGTTGAGCAGGAACTCGACGATGTCCTCCTTCATGTGCGGGATCGCCGTGAACTCATGCTCGACGCCTTCGATGCGGACGGCGGTTATCGCGGTCCCGGGGAGGGCGCTGAGCAGCGTCCTGCGGAGCGCGTTGCCGATCGTCAGCCCGAAGCCGGCGTCCAGGGGCTCGGCTATGATCCGCCCAAAAGTCTCCTCGGACTCCTCCTCTCGAATGCTCAGCTCTGGTCGCTCTTCACCTTCGTAAGCAACCATGGTCACCAGAAAGCACCTCCTGCGGCAGGACCTTCGGCGATTCTTCGCCGGCGGGGAACCCTGCCTGTTCCGTCCCGTCTCTGCCGGACCGAAACCCTAAGCTCTTAGCGCGAGTAGTACTCCACAATCACGTTGGGGTCGAAGAAGGCCTCAGCGTGCTCCAGGGTGGGCTCGGCAATGACCCTGCCCCGCAACGCCGCCATGTCCAGCGAGAGCCAGGAGGGCGGCTGCTTCGATTTGATCGTCTCCTGGACGATCTTCGCGTATTCCGTCTTGGCCCCCCTTGCCGAAAACGAGATGGTATCGCCGACTTTGACCTGCGCGGACGGGATATCCGTCTTGCGGCCGTTAAGGGCGATGTGGCCGTGCCGGACGAGCTGCCGCGCCTGCTTGCGGGAGTCCGCCAGCCCCAGCCTGTAGACGACGTTGTCCAGCCGTGACTCCAGCGACCGGACGAGGATGTCGCCCGTGACGCCTGTCTTGCGCAGGGCCTCGTCATAGTAGCCGCGGAACTGGCGCTCCAGGAGGCCGTAGAACACGCGGGCCCGTTGCTTCTCCCGCAGCTGAAGGCCACGGTCGGAGATCTTGCGCCGCCGCTGACTCGCCATCCCCGGAGGCGTAGGCCGACGCGTGAAGGCGCACTTTGGACCGAAGCAGCGGTCGCCCTTCAGGTAGAGCTTCTCGCCGTAGCGCCGGCAAAGCCGGCAGACTGCATCCCGATAACGTGCCATTCTCGACCTGCCTCTAGACGCGGCGCCGCTTGGGCGGGCGGCAACCGTTGTGGGGGATGGGAGTGACGTCCCGAATGCTCAGGACGTTGAGACCGGCGGCCTGCAGGGCGCGAATGGCAGCCTCGCGGCCGCTTCCCGGCCCTTTGACCAGCACTTCCACCTGCCGGAGGCCGTGTTCCATGGCTCGCCGGGCGGCGCCTTCCGCCGCCATCTGGGCGGCAAACGGCGTGCTCTTGCGCGAACCTTTGAAGTTCGCCGTGCCGGCGCTGCCCCAACTGAGGACGTTCCCGTTCGGGTCGGTCAGCGTGATGATCGTGTTGTTGAAGGTCGACTTGATGTACGCCTTGCCCCGCGGGACGGATTTCCGTTCCCGCCTGCGCGTTCGCTGACCTCGCCTCTGTACCATCCTTTACGCTCCTGCCTACTTCTTCGCCGTCGCCTTGCGCTTGCCCGCGACAGTCCGTCGCGCGCCCCGCTTCGTGCGGGCGTTGGTCTTCGTCCGCTGCCCGCGAACCGGCAAGCCTCGACGGTGGCGGATACCGCGGTAGCAGTTGATTTCGATCAAGCGCTGAATGTTCTGCCGCACCTCACGGCGCAGGTCACCTTCGACCGTAAACTCGCGCTCGATAAGCTCGCGGATGCGGGTCAACTCCGCGTCCGTGAGGTCGCGCGTCTTCGTCGCCCGCGCCACCCCCGTCTGCTCACAAATGGACGCGGCGCTGGCCGGCCCAATGCCGTAGATGTAACGAAGCGACACGTCAATCCGCTTGTCGTTTGGGATGTCGACGCCTGCTATACGTGCCATGCCACTCCCCTGTCTAGCCCTGCCGTTGCTTGTGGCGCTTGTTCTCGCAGATCACGCGCACCACGCCATGCCGGCGGATGACCTTGCATTTCTCGCAGCGCGGTTTCACGGATGCTCGTACCTTCATCGTCCCTTGCCTCGAATCGCCGGCCTAGCGGAGCCGGTAGGTAATCCGGCCCCGCGTTAGGTCGTAAGGCGAAAGCTCCACGAGCACGCGATCGCCCGGCGTTATCCGGATGTAGTTGATGCGCATCTTGCCGGAGAGATGCGCTAGGACCCGGTGGCCGTTCGCGAGCTCCACGCCGAACATGGCGTTAGGAAGCGGCTCTTTCACCACCCCTTCGACTTCGATGGTTTCCTTCTTAGGCATATCGATCCTTCTGGCGAAGGATCCAGTCTGCTCCTTTCGCGGCGTTTATAGACGTTTCTTTCTATTCTACCGTCTTGCTATCGGGTGCAAGCAAGCCCTGGGTCATGGCAGCGTCAGCACCTCAGCCTCGCCGTCGGTAATCGCGATCGTGTGCTCGAAGTGGGCGCAGAGGCTGCCGTCCAGCGTGCTCACCGTCCAGCCGTCGGCGTGCTTCTTCGTCCGCCAGTCGCCCATGGTCACCATCGGCTCCAGGGCCAGGACCATGCCCTTGCGCAGCACCGGGCCCCGGTCCGGCGGGCCGTAGTTGGGCACCTGCGGCTCCTCGTGCATGCGGCGGCCGACGCCGTGGCCGACGTATTCGCGGACTACGCCGAAGCCTTCGCTCTCGATGTACTCACCGATGGTGTTCGAAACGACGCCCAGCCGCACGCCCGCCCGCGCCGCCCTGATTCCGCGCCAGAGCGCCTCCCGGGTCACGTCTATGAGGCGCTGCGCCTCCGGCGTTATCTTGCCTACCCCCACGGTGACGGCGCTGTCGCCCACGAAGCCCTTGTACGTCGCGCCCAGATCGATGCTGACGATATCGCCCTCCTGGATGACGCGGTTCCCAGGTATTCCGTGCACCAGCTCGTCGTTCACCGATACGCAGACGGTCGCCGGATAGGGCGGTTCCGCGTAGCCCAGGAAGGTGGGAATCACGCCTCGTTTCGCGTACTCCCTGCGCACGATTTTGTCCAGCTCCTTCACCACCAGCCCCGGGCGCAAGGCGTCCACCAGGATCTGCAGGACTTGCGCCACCACGCGGCCCGCCTCCCGCATGATCTTGATCTCTTCGTCCGACTTGATCGTGATCACGCGCTCTTCACCCTGCCGATGGCGTTCAGCAAGTCGTCGGTCACGCGTTCGACCGGCTGCATGGCGTCGATCTCCACCAGCTTGCCGTGGTCCCTGTAGTACGCCACCATGTCGGCCGGCGGCTTTTGCGTCTGCAGCCTGGTGCGCACCGTGTCCTCGCGGTCGTCCTCGCGCTGGTAGAGCTCGCCGCCGCAAGCCGGACACTCGGCCAGCCGCCGGTTGGCGATATATCCGCAACGCCTGCAGATCCAGCGATTGGAGAGGCGGCGCACGAGCTCCTCATCCGGCGCTACGAAGTGAAGAGCGACATCGATCGCCTTGCCCGCGCGCTCCAGGGCCTCGTCGAGCGCTTTCGCCTGCGCCAGCGTGCGGGGAAAGCCGTCCAGGATGAACCCCGCCTCCGCATCCGGCCTCGCGATTCGTTCCAGCAGCATGTCGATAACCAGTTCGTCTGGCACCAGGCTTCCGGCGTCCATGTAGGACTTGGCTTGGCGGCCCAGCTCCGTTTGGGCAGCGACCGCTTCGCGGAGCATGTCGCCGGTGGACAGGTGCAGCCAGCCCTGCCGTTCCCCCAGGATCTTCGCCTGAGTTCCCTTGCCCGTGCCCGGCGCCCCCAGGAGGACTAGATACACGCCGCCTCCCAATGTCGCCGCTGGCGCTCCAACCGAATGCCCGCATGCGGACTTGTCCGCCCGTTCGGGTCGCGAAGCTCCGCCGTCACCTGATGAACCCGGAGTAATTCCGCATCAGCAGCTGAGCTTCCAGCTGCTTCATGGTGTCCAGGACCACGCCCACGACGATGATCAGGCCCGTGCCGCTGATCGTCAGCGCCTGGACGTCCGTCAGCGTCGTCGCGAAGTAAGGCAGCACGGCGATGACGCCCAGAAAGATCGCCCCGGCGGCCGTGATCCGAACCAGCACCCGTGTGATGTAGTCGTTCGTCGGCCGGCCCGGCCGGATGCCCGGAATGAAGCCGCCCTGCTTCTGCAGGTTCTCTGCCAGGTTCTGCTGCGCGTAGGTCACCAACGTGTAGAAGTACGTGAACAGCACCACGAACAGAAACACGATCAGGTAGTAGGGCAGGTTCTGCTGGCCGAAGACGTCCGTCAGGAGGTTGCCGATGTCGTTCGTGAGGCCGCTGGACGAGGTCACCATCGTTTCCCCGACGAAGGAAGGCACAAGCATGATCGAGTAGGCGAAGATGATCGGGATCATGCCGGCAGAAAGGATTCGCAGCGGGATGTGCGTCGATCCCTGCTGCCGGTACTGGCGCCCGCCCCGAAACTGGGTGCGGGAATACTGGACCGGCACGCGCCGCTGCGCCTCCTGGAAGAACACGATCGAAGAGACGGCGACGAGCACCAGGATCGCCAGCAAGATGATCCCGAAGAAGGAGACGCTGGAATCAAGGATACGCGGTATCAGCGTTGGGATGCCGGCGACGATGCCGCCAAAGATGATCAGCGAGATGCCGTTGCCAATGCCCTTCTCCGTGATCAGCTCGCCGAGCCACACCAGGAACATCGTGCCCGCCGTCATGGAGATCACGGCTGCGAACGTGGGCAAGGCGTCCGGCCCGGAAAAGCCGATGTTGGTCACCGCTCCCGCGCGCTCCAGGATTAGGAGCTGGCTGTATCCCTGCACGACCGCCATGGGCACGGCCAGCCAGTGCGTATACAGTTGGATGCGGTTGCGGCCCTGCTCGCCCTCCCGCGAAAGCGCCTGCAGGCTGGGGATCATGGGCGTCATTATCTGCATCACGATCGACGCCGTGATATAGGGATAGACGCCCAGGGCGGCGACGCTCAGCTGACGCAGCGCCCCACCACTGAAGATGTTCAGCGTCCCCAGGAACGCCGATGTGCCCGTGTTGCTTTCGAACGCTTGCGCCAGAAGGTCCGGGTTGACGCCCGGGATGGGAATGTGGGCCACGAACCGGAAGACCACCAGCATGGCAAACACGAAGAGCAGCTTCCGGCGTACTTCCGGCTGCGCCCAGGAATCGACCATTGCCTGGAGGAGCCGCGGCCTCTGCTGTTGTTGGGCTCTCGCTGCAAGCGCCATGCTCAGGCCTCCGCGGCCTCCGATTCCTCGGCTGCAGGCTTCGCGCGGGCGCGGGCTCGCCGCGCCGGCTTGGCCTCGGAAGCAGACTCCTCGTGAGCAGGCTCCTCGTGGGCAGGGGCTTCCGCGGCAGGCGCGGCGGCTTCGGCCGACCCCAGCTGCGCCTCGGCAGCTTCCTCTGCGGCCGGCGGCTGTGCCTGAGGCGCTGGCTCCTCCGGCGCGGCCGCTGTAACCACCCGACCTCCCGCCGCCTCGATCTTCGCGCGCGCCCCTGCGGAGACCTTGTCGACGTCGACCGTGAGCGAAACCGTCAGCTCGCCGTCGCCCAGGAGCTTGACCGGCATCCGGTTCGACTTGACGATCCCCGCCGCGCGCAGGCTCTCCGCGGTTACCGAGGCGCCAGCCGGCAGCTTGTTGAGCGCCCCAACGTTTATCGCTTCGTACTCCACCCGGAAGCGGTTGTTGAATCCTCGCTTGCGGGAAAGAGCCCGGATCAGCGGGTTCTGGCCCCCTTCGAAGCCGATGCGCAGGTCGCGCCCGGAGCGCGATTTCTGGCCTTTGATGCCGCGCGTCGCGTAAGTCCCGTGGCCGCTGGCGTTGCCGCGCCCCACACGCTTGCGCTTGTGGACGGAGCCGGGCACGGGACGGAGATCGTTCTGCCGCACTACTCCCCCTCCTCCTCGACCTCGACCTCGACCAAATGCCGCACCTTGCCGATCATGCCCCGGTTCGTGCGGTTGTCCTCCACGACGACGCTCTGATGCAGCCTGCGCAAGCCCAGGGAGCGCACGGTCAGCTGCTGGTCCTGCTTCTGGCTGATGGGGCTCTTCTTGAGGGTGACTCTTAGCCGCGCCATGCCTACGCCTTCTTGCCCGCGGCTGCCAATCGCCGCTCCTTCTCCTGCTTGGGGTCCTTCATCTGCAGGAGGCCGTCGATCGTGGCCTGGACGACGTTCATGATGTTGGAGCTCCCCAGCGACTTCGCCAGGACGTCCTTGACGCCGGCCATCTCCAAAACGGCGCGTACGCCTCCGCCGGCGATCATGCCGGTCCCGGGGGCCGCTGGCTTGATCAGCACCTCGGCGGCCTTGAACTTGACGTTCACGGCGTGCGGCAGCGTACCGTCTTTGAGCGGCACCTTGATCAGGTTCTTGCGAGCGATGTACGCGCCCTTACGGATGGCGTCCGGCACTTCGTTCGCCTTTCCCATGCCGGCGCCTACGTGGCCCTGGCGATCGCCCACCACCACCACAGCCGTGAAACTGAAGCGCCGCCCGCCTTTCACGACTTTGGCGACGCGATTGATGAATACGACCTTCTCCTGAAGCTCGAGCCCTGTCGGGTCTACGCGTTGTGCTGCCGTCGTTACCATCAAATCCCGCCTAAAACTCCAGCCCGGCCGCGCGGGCCGCCTCCGCGAGCGCCTTCACCCGCCCGTGGAACGGATAACCGCCGCGGTCGAAGACAACCCGGCTGATGCCCTTCTCCTTGGCCCTCTGCGCCACGAGCTTCCCTACCATGGTAGCGACCTCTGCCTTCTTCATGCCCGCCGTTTGGTCGCGCAGCCCGGCCTCGATGTCCGAAGCGGCGACGAGCGTCCGCCGCGAAACGTCGTCTATGACCTGGGCATAGATGTGCGAAAGGCTGCGATACACGGATAGGCGCGGCCTCTCGCTCGTGCCGAAGAGGCGTTTGCGGACGCGCTGGTGGCGCCGGATGCGCGCCGCCCTCGGTGTCGCTGTCCTCTTCACGGCTAA
>DATMBD010000286.1:0-3170 GCA_035559355.1 Dehalococcoidia bacterium | reverse complement strand
AAGGTGGGGCGCTACAAGATTAACCGCCGCCTGAAGCTGGACACGCCGCTGGACGTGCGGGTTCTCACCGTCGAGGACATCAAGGCGATCATCAAGGAGCTGATCCGCCTCAACAACGGCATCGGCGAGACCGACGAGATCGACCACCTCGGCAACCGCCGCGTGCGCGCCGTTGGCGAGCTGATCCAGAACCAGTTCCGCATCGGCCTGCTGCGCATGGAGCGCGTAGTCCGGGAGCGCATGACGATCACCGACCCCGACCAAGCGACGCCCAGCGCCCTGATTAACATCCGGCCTGTGGTCGCAGCCATGAAGGAGTTCTTCGGCGGCTCCCAGCTCTCGCAGTTCATGGACCAGACCAACCCGCTGGCAGAGCTGACGCACAAGCGTAAGCTCTCCGCCCTCGGCCCCGGCGGCCTCTCTCGCGACCACGCCGGCTTCGACGTGCGCGACGTGCACCACAGCCACTACGGGCGCATCTGTCCCATCGAGACGCCGGAGGGCCCCAACATCGGCCTCATCGTCAGCCTCGCCTCCTACGCAGTCATCAACGAGTACGGCTTCATCGAGACGCCGTACCGCCGCGTGGTGCGCGAGTTGCCCGCGGATTCGCCGGACCTCGTCGGGCGCATCATCCGCGAGGATGTCGTCGACGGCGGCAAGACGCTGGCCAAGGCCGGCGACGAGGTGACGCCGGAGCTGGCCAAGAAACTGGCGCCGCTGGGGGTGAAGCACGTCAAGGTGAAGCCCTACGCCTCGACCGAGATCCACTACCTCGCCGCCGACGAGGAGGACCAGTACGTCATCGCCCAGGCGAACGCGCTCGTCGATGAGCGCGGCCACTTCTTGGAGGAAGAGGTCGAGGTCCGCGACGGCCAGCGCTTCGAGTTCACGGAGCCGGAAAACATCGACTTCATGGACGTCTCGCCGAAGCAGATCTTGAGCACGGCGACGTCCCTCATCCCCTTCCTGGAGCACGACGACGCCCCTCGAGCGCTCATGGGCTCCAACATGCAGCGCCAGGCCGTGCCCCTGCTGCGCCCGGAGCGGCCGCTCGTGGCCACCGGCACCGAAAGGCAGGTTGCCGTCGACTCCGGCCAGGTCGTCGTCGCCAGCGGCGATGGCGAAGTCCTCAGCGCTACGGCGCGCTCCGTCGTGGTCAGATATGACGACGGCCAGGAAGTCACCTACCCGGTGATGAAGTTCCTGCGTTCCAACGCTGCTACCTGCCTCAACCAGCGGCCGGTGGTGACTCGCGGCCAGCGCGTGAAGGCCGGCGATACCCTCATTGACAGTTCTTCCACCGACAACGGCGAGCTGGCCCTGGGCCAGAGCGTCCTCTGCGCCTTCATGAGCTGGGAAGGCTACAACTTCGAGGACGCCATCATCATTTCCGAAGGCATCGTCCGGGACGACAAGTTCAGCTCCATCCACATCGAAAAGCACGAGGTGGAGGCCCGGGACACGAAGCTGGGCCCGGAGGAGATCACGCGCGACATCCCCAACGTCGGCGATGAGTCCCTCAAGGATCTGGACGAAAACGGCATCATCCGCATCGGCGCCGAGGTTCAGGCCGGCGACATCCTCGTCGGCAAGATCACGCCCAAGGGCGAGACGGAGCTGACCGCGGAGGAGAAGCTCCTGCGCGCCATCTTCGGCGAGAAGGCCCGTGAGGTGAAGGACACGTCCCTGCGCGTACCGCACGGCCAGCATGGAAAGGTCATCGACGTGCGCGTCTTCCGCCGCGAAGACCACGACGAGCTGCCGGCCGGGGTCAACCAGCTCGTGCGCGTGTCCATCGCCCAGAAGCGCAAGCTGGCCGAGGGCGACAAGATGGCCGGCCGCCACGGCAACAAGGGAGTCATCGCTCGCATCCTGCCGGTGGAGGACATGCCTTACCTCGCCGACGGTACGCCCGTGGATATCATCCTCAACCCCATCGGCGTTCCCAGCCGCATGAATGTCGGCCAGGTGCTGGAGACCCACCTCGGCTGGGCCGCCAACGCGCTCGGCTTCCGAGCCGTCACTCCCGTCTTCGACGGGGCAGACGACGAAGCCATCGAAGACGCGCTCGCGCGGGCTTGGCTGGCCGCTCAGGCGGGCGCCCTGGCGCCAGGGGTCAGTGCTGAGAGCCCCAATTGGGGGGAGAACCTGGATGTCCAGGCCATGGAGACATGGCTCAAGCAGCGCGGCTACGATTTCGCCAAAGTCTTCGACGACAGCCAGCGCGGCGAAGCCAAGCGGGCTTGCCTGGAGCAGTGGCTGGAGAGCATTGGCGAGAAGGTCAAGCGCAACAGCCCCCTGGAGGTCCTGGAGCGCCAGGCGGAGGAAGTGATGCTGCGCCGGCGCATCGCGGCGCCGATCTACGGCAAGCAGACCCTGTACGACGGCCGTACCGGCGAGCCCTTCGACCAGCCGGTTACAGTCGGCTACATCTACATGCTCAAACTCGTCCACCTCGTGGAGGAGAAGATCCACGCGCGGTCAACGGGCCCGTACTCGTTGATCACGCAGCAGCCGCTCGGCGGCAAGGCTCAGATGGGCGGCCAGCGCTTTGGCGAGATGGAGGTCTGGGCGCTGGAGGCCTACGGCGCCGCCCACACGCTTCAGGAGCTCCTCACCGTGAAGTCGGACGACGTCGTCGGCCGCGTGAAGACCTACGAGGCCATCGTCAAGGGCGACGACGTTCTGGAGCCCGGCATACCGGAATCGTTCAAAGTCCTCGTGAAGGAGCTCCAGAGCCTCGGCCTCGCCGTCGAGGTGCTCAACGAGGACGAAGAGCAGGTGGTATTCGCCGAGGACGGCGGCGAGGACGTGCCTCAGATCGGCATCAACCTCACCGGCTTCGAGTCGGAGGAGATTCTGGGAGACAGGGTCTGAGATGGAGACAAGGCACGGGGTACAGGGGGCAGAGCCCCCTGACGGGGAGCGCGAGGGGTGTCCCCTCGCCAACCGCCCTCCACTGGGGCGGAGCAGCGCGATAGCGATGCGCAGCTGAATTGAAGAGGACGCGCTAGGAAGAGCAGACAGGGAGAGAAGATCGTGGCACTGCTGGAAGTCAATGACTTCAACGCCGTTCGCATTTCATTGGCCTCGCCGGAGCAGGTGCGGTCCTGGTCCTACGGAGAGGTAACCAAGCCCGAGACCATCAACTACCGCACCCTCAAGCC
>DATMBD010000285.1:0-2837 GCA_035559355.1 Dehalococcoidia bacterium | reverse complement strand
GCCTACCAGCGGCCGCGGGAACGGGCGCCGTGGCCGGGCGGGGACCTGGGGCACGTCGCCCCGCAGCGGGTGCGGCTGGACGCCGCCGAACCACAGCCCAGGGCCGCCATCGCATCGTTTTCGGCGGGCGACCACGTGCGTCACGCGCGCTTCGGGGAAGGCATCGTCATCAACGCGGCGATGACGGCGAACGGGAACGACCAGGAAGTGACCGTGGCGTTCAAGGGCGAGTCCGGCGTCAAGCGACTGCTGCTGTCGTTCGCGCCGCTGGAGAAGCTGGACTAGGCAGGGCCGAGACCCGGGTCGTCACGCTCCGATGCCGCGTGCGGCAGCGGAGCCCTCAATCGGGCTGCCCGCTCCAATTCAGCGCCGGCTGGGGAGAGTCTTGGCCGTCAACGGATTGCGAGCCGGATAGGCGAATGGGCCCGCCAATGCTCCACGCGTCCCAACGTTCGCTTGCGAAGTCGGTCTCACCAGGCTTCGCAGTTGGGCAGCCGTCGCGAAGTCCTGGAGACCAATGGGCTGGGATCTAGATGGCGGCGTCCAGCTGGCGGCCGAGTTCCGCAGGGTCCGCCGTCGGCGCCTGACAGACGAAGCCCTCGCAGAGGTAGGCCGTCGGGCGCGCGTCCAACGCGGGCCGGTCGCGGAAGAGGGGGCTGACTTTGCCGCCGACGCCCTCGGCGGTGCCGGCCAGGAGGAGGTTCGGAGCGTAGCGGAGGCGGACGGGATCGAGGAGCCGCCCTGCTGCCCTTTCGGCTGCGCCAGCCGCGCTAGCGCCAGCCGGAAGGACGATGACCAGCTCCTGCCGGGGCGCGAGGTGGAAATCCAGGGCCGCGAGCAGGCGGCCGAAGGCCGTGGGCGCCTGCTCGACGAACGGCACGAGGGTTCGCAGGCAGGCCGTCGCCCGACGCTCGTGGTCCGGGTTGTCGGTGAAGGCAGCGAGCCTCAACAGCACGTCGATCGCCACCGAGGTGCCGGAGGGCGTGGCGTTGTCGAAGAAGTCTCGCGGGCGCGTGACCAGCGCCTCGTGGTCGCGGCCGGTATCGAAGAAGCCGTGGACGCCGTCGTCCCAAAAGAGATCGATCATCTCGTCTGCCAGGCGGACGGCCGCTTCGAGGTATTCGAGATTCAAAGTGGCTGCATGGACGGCGAGGAGGCCGTCGATGAGGCAGGCGTAGTCCTCGAGGTAGCCGTTGAGGCGGGCGCGGCCGTCCTTCCAGGTGCGCAGGAGGCGGCCGTTGGGCCGCATTTCGCGCAGGAGGAAGTCGGCGTTGCGGACGGCGGCGTCGCGGTATGCCGCGGACTGGAGCGCCAACGCGGCCTCGGCGAAAGCGCGCAGCATGAGGCCGTTCCAGGCAGTGAGCACCTTGTCGTCGCGGCCGGGATGGACGCGGCGCTCTCGGGCCTCGTAGAGCCTGGCTCGAGCGCGCTGGAGCAGGGCTTCGAAGGCCGCATCGTCGCTTGCTCCGCCGCCGTTGGGCAAGCGCTCCAGCGGCCGGGGGACGTGGAGGATGTTGCGGCCCTCGAAGTTGCCAGCCTCGCTGACGCCGAAGTAGGCGGCGATGGCCTCCGCGTCGTCGCCGAGGACCTCCCGCAGCTCGGCCGGCGTCCATAGGAAGAACCTGCCCTCTTCGCCCTCCGAGTCCGCGTCCTGCGACGAGTAGAAGCCGCCCTCAGGGCCGGTCATTTCCCGCAGCACGTAGTCGAGCGTCTCTTCTGCGATCCGCCTGTAGAGGGGCTCTCTCGTGAGCTTGTAGGCGTCGAGGTAGCAGCGGGCGAGAAGGGCGTTGTCATAAAGCATCTTTTCGAAGTGAGGGACGAGCCAGACGGCATCGGTCGAGTAGCGGTGGAAGCCGCCGCCAACCTGGTCGTAAATGCCACCGTAGGCCATGGCTTGGAGCGTCTTGTGGACGGCTTGGAGGGCGCGCGCGTCCTGCGACCGCCGGTGCCAGCGCATGAGGAAGTCGAGCGTCATGGCCTGGGGGAATTTCGGCGCCCGGCCGAAACCGCCGAAATCGTCGTCGTGTGATTGGAGAATGGCCTCGGCCGCGCGGTCGAGGGCCTCGGAGGTCAGGAGGTCGTTTCCGGGACGGAGGCGTTCCGGGGCGGAAAGCTGCATGAGGAGCTGGCGCCCCGCGGTCTCGATCTCGGAGCGCTTGTCGCGGTACGCCTGGGCCACGGCGGTGAGAACGCGCGGGAAGGCGGGCATGCCGTGGCGGTCCTCCGGCGGGAAGTAGGTGCCGCCGTAGAAGGGGACGCCTTCGGGCGTCAGGAATACGGTCATCGGCCAGCCGCCGCGGCCGGTCAACGCTTGCACTGCCTGCATGTAGATGCCATCGACGTCAGGGCGCTCCTCGCGGTCGACCTTGACGTTGACGAAGTCGCGGTTCATGAGGGCGGCGATGCTCTCGTCCTCGAACGACTCGTGGGCCATGACGTGGCACCAGTGGCAGGCGGAGTAGCCGACGGAGAGCAGGATGGGCTTGTCTTCCCGGCGCGCGCGTTCGAAGGCCTCCTCGCCCCACGGATACCAATCGACGGGGTTGTCCTTGTGCTGGAGGAGGTAGGGGCTGGTCTCGTTGGCAAGACGGTTTGGCATACGTCCAGTGTAACCGCGCGAGGGCAGAGCGGCGGCCGAGTCGATGACATTGGACGTTCTGGAGGAGAGCCGCGATGCCAAAGGCCTGCAATGGCGTCCGCGCCGCGCTGACGTGGCCACGGACCGCGGCTCGGCGCGGCCTCTGGACCTGATCCGGCGAAATGGAGGGGCGGCCGCTCAGGCGCGGCTGGCGGCCAGCTCTTCCTCCGGCCGTTGGCTTCGAAACTGGGCCAGCAGC
>DATMBD010000284.1:0-5471 GCA_035559355.1 Dehalococcoidia bacterium | reverse complement strand
ATGCTGGTACCGGGGGCCGAAGCCAAGCGTCACCGGAAGCCGGTAGCGGCGCGCCAGCCGCTGGCGCAACGCCTGGAGCGACGATTCCACCGCGTCCGTCCGCGGCAGAAAGGCGAGCACCGCCAGGTATTCCCCGGGCTTCGCGTCCGCGAGCAGGGCTTCGATGGCGGCAGTCTCCGGCGGCTCCCGGGCACCGTCCTCCAGAATACGCGCCGTCGCATCCTTGGCGGCCTGAACGTCCGGCTGGTCGAAGGGATGGATGCCAAGCCTTTGCGCGGCTATGGCCGTCGCGAACTCCCAGCGGAACATCTCCGCCCCCAAGTTCTGGGGCGAAACGCGGGGCAAGGTCACGACCGGCTGGCCGGCGGCCTGAAGCGGCTTGATCGCGTCCAGGGAGCCCATGGCAACGAACAGCCGGTCCTTGCCGTACGCCTCCGGCGGCCCCGGCGGCTCGCCGATGATCGGGACAATGCCCTTCCCGTTCTTGCCGGTCGACTCGGCAATCAGCTGCTCGACCCAGTCCCCGAACGAGGCCGTGTCCTCCGGCGAAATAAGCGTCAGCTTGTCGCGGCCGGCAAGGGCGGCCTCGCCGAGAACGGCGCCCAGGAAGGCGCCGGGGTTCTCCCGAGGATCGGCATTCCTGCAGGCTGCCGCCATGGCGCCGGCTGACTCCAGGAGCGCGCCCGGGTCGCCGCCGAGGAGCGCCGCTGGAACGAGGCCAAAATGGGACAGGGCCGAATAGCGCCCGCCGATGTCCGACCGGTTGACGAAGACGCGCCGGAAGCCGCGCTCCAGGCCGATGCGGTGGAGGGGCGTTCCCTCGTCCGTCACCGCTACGAAATGCCGGCCCTCAGGGACAAGACCCCAAAAGAATTCGAGGTGCGATCGCGTCTCCACGGTGGTGCCGGACTTGCTGCTGATCAGAAACAGGGTCCGCTGCCGGTCCAGTTCGCGCGCAAGCGGCAGCACAGTGTCCGGGTGAGTGGAGTCGAGGACTTCGAGGCGCAGCATACCCTCCTTGCCGCCCAGCATCCGTTGAAAGACCTCCGGCGCCAGGCTGGAGCCGCCCATGCCGCAGAGCACTGCCCTCGTGTAGCCCTCGGCTGCGACATCCTCAGCGAACCGCTGGAGGCCCTCGACCTCCGGCCGCATGGAGTCGACGACGTCCAGCCAGCCGAGGCGGCCGGGGTCCGTGATCTCGGAGGGATTGTCGGCCCAGAGGGTGTAATCGCCCCGCCAGACCCGGACGATCACGCCTTCCGCGGCGATTTGGTCCAGTGCATCGCGGACGCGCGTGGTGATCGGGCCGAGGGAGAGAGCATCCAAGGGAAATCTCCGTGGTCCCCGCCGGCTTCGGCGGGGCCCTTAAAGAGTGTAGTACCAGAGCGCGGCCTGCATGACCACCGTCGGATTCGTCATCATAGAGAGTGCATAACGAAACGGCAGGGATCGGTTGAGCAAGTCCCCTTTTTCTCCGGATGAGCGCTATCCGCCCATCGCCAACTACGGCCTCATCGGCGACATGCATTCCTGCGCACTGGTCTCGAAGTCCGGTTCCATCGACTGGCTGTGCTTCCCCCGCTTCGACGACGCGTCGGTCTTTGGCCGGATCCTGGACTGGGACAAGGCCGGATTCTGCCGGCTGGCCCCGGCCGGCGTGCGCAACGTCCAGCGCCGCTACCTGCCGGACACGAACGTCCTGGAAGCCACGTTCGAAACGGACACGGGGCGCGCCGTCCTCACCGACTTCATGCCGGTAGTGCCGACTTCGCCGCGCCCGGGCCCGCACGACGTGATGCCGCGGCGCCAAGTCTTACGCGACCTCCAGTGCGTCTCCGGCTGGATTCGCTTCGAGTTCGTCTGCCAGCCCCGCTTCGACTACGGCACCATCGTTCCCCACGCGATGCTGCTCGGCCCTAACCTCGGCCTGGCTCACGGCGGCAAGGACGCCGTCTCGATCTTCTGCACCGCCCCGCTCGAAGTGCGCGACGACGGTTTTTTCTGCGCCGGGTCGTTGCTCGAAGGCCAGCGTGTGTGCGCGGCGATCTCCTACGAGCACAGCCACCACCACCTCGTGGAGGACTTGGATGAAGGGGCGCTGGTTGGGCGTCTGGAGGAGACGGTCGCCTTCTGGCGAGAGTGGGCGGAGCGCTGTACGTACGAGGGAGAGTACCGCGACGATGTCGTTCGATCCGCGCTTACGCTCAAAGCCCTAACTTACGCTCCTTCAGGGGCGCTGATTGCCTCGCCCACCACTTCCCTGCCGGAGGTCATCGGCGGCGTCCGCAACTGGGACTACCGCTACAGCTGGATCCGCGACTCCACGTTCGCCCTCTATGCCCTCTTCATCCTCGGCTACCGCGAAGAAGCGGACGAGTTCATGCGCTGGATGGAGTGGAGCACGCTCGGCCGCGCCCGCGACTTGCAGGTGGTCTACGGCATCACCGGCGAGCGCCGGCTCTGGGAGATGGAAATTAGCGAGCTGGAAGGGTACCGGCGCTCGCGGCCGGTCCGCATCGGCAACGCCGCGCACACGCAGCTCCAGCTCGACGTCTACGGCGAGATCCTGGACTCAGCCCATCTTTATCGCGAGTTTGGCGGTGAGATTAGCTCCGAATACTGGGCTTACATTCAAAGAGTGACCAGCTTTGTCCTTGACCACTGGCGGGAGCCTGACGACGGCATTTGGGAGG
The DNA here is from genome assembly GCA_035559355.1 of Dehalococcoidia bacterium. GTDB lineage: Bacteria > Chloroflexota > Dehalococcoidia > DSTF01 > WHTK01 > WHTK01. The sequence continues at coordinate 2,778 of DATMBD010000284.1, read as the reverse complement.
CACGCTCCGGCCGCCAGCACTACGTCTTCTCCAAAGTCATGTGCTGGGTGGCGCTGGACCGGGCGATCAAGGCCGCCGACGCGCTTGGCCTGCCCGGGGACGTAGCCGAATGGAAGCGCGTGCGGCGCCGGCTGCGCGAGGAAATCCTCCTGCGCGGTTACGACGAGGAACGCGGAGCCTTCGTCCAGGCCTTCGACAGCAAAGCCCTCGACGCAAGCGTCCTCTTGCTGCCGTTGGTTGGTTTCATCCCCGCAACTGACCCCCGCATGCGTTCGACGATAGAGACGATCGAGCGTGAACTGGCGACGCCCGAAGGTCTCGTCTATCGCTACCGCGGCGTCGACGACGGTCTCGGCGGCGAAGAAGGCGCCTTCCTCGTCTGCTCGTTCTGGCTGGCCGATAACCTCGTCTTCCTCGGCCGCAAGCAGGAAGCGCGAGCCTTGTTCGAGAGGTTACGTTCCCTTCGGAACGACCTCGGCCTCTACAGCGAGCAGGTGGATCCGGCCACAGGCGAGATGCTCGGCAATTTTCCCCAGGCGCTGACGCACCTGGGCATGATCAACACCGCCGTCCAGCTCAGCGCCAAGCCGCGGCTGCCGCACTACCCCTGACTCGCTGCGCGGATCCGCTACACGATCGCCCTGCCGGCAGCGGCCACCCTGCCCGGCTGGCCTCCGATGTCTTCGCGTTGCCACGACCGATGCCGCGTCCTATGCTCCGAAACGCTGAAATCGCCGCATGAGGAGGAGCACCTATGGACGTATCGCTTGCAGGCAAAGTCGCAATCGTGACCGGGGCTGGCCCGAGCATTGGCAGCGGCATCGCCCTGGCGCTCGGCAAATACGGAGCCAAGGTCGCCTGCAACGACGTCAACCCGGAGGCCGCCGAGGCCTGCGTCCGCCGCCTGGAGCGCAACGGCTGCACCGCGATGGCCATCCCCGGAGACGTCACCAGCGAAGAAGACGTCAAGGGCTACGTGCAGAAGGTCATCGATACCTGGGGGCAGATCGATATCCTCGTCAACAACGCCTCGTTGCTCGGCGGCCGGACGATCCTGGACGAGACGCTGGAGGGCTGGACGAGGGCGGTCAACGTCTCCGGCATCGGCAACTTCCTCAACACCAAGTACGTCGCCCGGCACATGTGCGAGCGCGGCATCAAAGGCGTGATCGTCTGTATCGCCTCTTCGTCCGGCTGGCAGGGCACGCCGGGCGCGATCGCCTACGCCTTCCACAAAGGGGGCGTGATCAACTTCGTGCGCGCGGCCGCCGTGGAGCTCGCGCCTTACGGTATCCGCGTCAATAGCTTCACTCCCACGATGGTGAACCCCGATAATCCCGAGCTGATCGCGGCCCGGCGCGCCAGCCCCAGGCCTTCAGGGATCGGCGCGGGCCAGGGTGACGAGCCGTGGCGGAGACCAGTGCGGTCACAGATTCGCACGAACATGGTGCCGATGGGCACCACCGGCACACCGACCGACATCGGCCACTGCATCGCCTGGATGTGCTCTGATTACGCCCGGTTGATCACCGGCGCCGACTTCGTGGTGGATGGCGGAGCGAGAGCGAAGAACTGGTCGCATATCCCGCCGGAACCGGAGCATCTGGCCGGGCCTTTGCCGCTCATCAAGCTGGACGTCACGCCGGAAGTCGAGTGAGGGGCAGACCCACAAGAAGGAGAAGCCGATGGGCCGGCTCCTCCTTCTTCTCTCCCGGCGCTCCAACGACGACCCACCGGCTCCCTTTGGGGCCGGGCGCGATCCGGCTGTCCCTCCTGGCCTCTGACGGCCGGCGGGAACGACTACTTCTCGTACTCGGCGCTGAGGATGATCCTCAACACCTCCGGCAGGGCCTTCTCGGCCCGCTCGCGGATGCCTTCAGGCCGCGCGCTCGAAAGAGGGTGCTCGACCAGCACGAAGGGATAGTTCGGGTAGCCCCGTCGCCGAGCCATGGCTTCGGCCGTGGCTTTGAACGGCTCCGTACAGACCGCGACAGCGGGGGTTCCGCGCTTTTCGATTTCGGTGGCGTTGTGCAAACTGCACCCCGTACACGACCCTCAATCGCCTAAGCCGGTCAAGACCACGTCGCATTCCTTCGCGAAGCGGTCCAGCTGCTCCTCGCTGGCCAGCATCGAGTGCGCCGTGAGTTCCGGCCCCAAGATCTCGATTTCGTAGCGGTCCTGAAGGACGTTCGCCATCTCCACCAGGAGCTCCCTGGCGTTCTTCTTGACGTTGTGCAGAATGCCGACGGTTGCGCCGTTGAGGCTCTGCAGCCGCGGCGCCAGGGCGTTGAGCTCCACCTGTTTGACGCCCGTTGGGTCAAGCGTGATCAGCGTCATAAGCACCGCCTTTCCTGGACAGAACCTCCACGTCCGATATTCCTCCGCGGCGCGTGCGCTGTCAACGAGAAAAGCGGTTGCGGTGAAGAATCCGGTCCCCTCGCCGCGCGCAGGAAAATGGCGGGCGCTTGCACCGCCATCATTTTGGCCTGGCGGGCGAAGACATCCGAAAGCCTGATCGCTCCACTCCCCGATCCCCGGTCGCGGCGACGGCTTTAGGCAGCGGCTAGGCCTGGGCCCCGGATGCCGGGGGAGATAGGCGCGCCTCCAGCTTGTCGAGCCTGTCGCGCAGCTCGCGGTTCTCGTTGGTGAGCTTGTCGACCTCCTCGCGCAGCTTCTTGACCTCTTCGCCCTTGTCAGCGCCCTCGCGGATCTTCTGGATGGCCACGCGCGCCGCCCGCACTACGCGGTCGTCGAGGGCGCGGTTGACCAGCTGCTCCA
>DATMBD010000283.1:0-2763 GCA_035559355.1 Dehalococcoidia bacterium | reverse complement strand
GAGAACGAGGAAGAGAGCCCGTGGGAGCCGCTGCACGTCGAGATGGGGTTCGCGCCGGAGACCAGCACTGTCACCGCGCAGCTGATCCGCAGCGACCTGCACGTGGAGCATCGCAGCACGCAGGATCCGCTCCACATTCTCCACAGCCTGGCCGACTCGCTCTCCTATTCCGGCGGTATCTACGAAGCGCCGCCGTATAATCGCAACAACGGCGCCGTCGTCGTGATCGGGCCGGAGCACGCGAACATCATCGCCGCCGGTGGCTGGACGAAGCAGCGCGTGCGCGAGTTCCTCTACGAGCACTACGGCCGCACGGTGGGCGAGCTGCGCCGGTTCGGCAAGGTCATCGAGCTCGAGCACGAGCCGGATGATCTTTTCATCCACAGCGGACGGGCGCCGGAAGCGCTTACGATCGTAGTGGCCGGCGCAAGCAACGCCGGCGTCTCGACCGTAGGCACGAGCTTTAACAGCCGCAGGGCAACGGTGGCCATCGAGGCGCAGTAGCCAGCGCCCCACGGATGCGGCAAAGGAGGTCGAAATGATCCTTCTCCACCCCGGCAACCCGCCAAAGGCAGGGTCCGCGAAGTTGGCGCCCCGTCGCTTCACGAGCCTGGACGGCCTCCGCGTCGGCCTGCTCGGGAACACGAAGCTGAACGCCGACAACATCCTCATGGCCCTAGGGGATTTGCTGAAGGAGCGCTACGCCGTCAAGGAGATCGTTCACTACAAGAAGCCAACTTTCGCCCTGCCCGCGCCGCAGGCCACCGTCGACGAGATGGCGCAGCGCTGCGACGTCGTCCTGGCGGGCGTCGGCGATTGAGGGTCCTGTAGCGCGGCCAGTGTGGCCGACGCCGCCATCTTCGAGAAGCGGGGCATCCCGGCAGCGGGGATCATCACGAGCCCCTTCAAGCTCACTGCCAACTCCATGGCGGAACGGCATGGCTTCGCCGGCTTCCGTTATGCGGTCATGCCCCACCCCATCGGCAACCTCCGGCCGGACCAGATCCGCTCGCGGGCGGAAGAAGTGCTGCCTCAGGTGCTGGCGATCCTCGGCCTTCCCGAGGAGGCGCCGCCGAAATAGCGGGACACGCCGCTTTTCAGCACTTCGTAGGGGCGCAGCGTGCTGCGCCCCTCATATGTCTGTTCAGGTGTCTGCACGGGCTCCGGCGTGGAGCAGTTGCTGCCCCAAGTTGCTCGCCATCCTCAGGTGATGGAGGAAGCGCCGCCGAAGTAGCCGGGGCCCAGCGCCCGTCGCATGCTGCGCCCCGATGTCGACACGGGCTTACCCTGACTCGCTATGCCTGATTCACGAGCTCGACAATGCGCTCGTCGTAGCCCTGGAACTTTTCCCGCAGCTCTTTCGTGCCCTCCCACCAGTCGACCGACCGCGGCAGGATGATTTCGCCGGAGCGCTGGCGGTAAATCGTCGGGTCGTCGACTCCGGGCGGCAAGATTCCATGCTCCTCCAACGCCTTTGCGGCTGCGATCCAGCGCCGCCGGGTGCGGATGATCATCGAATCGCTCGTTCCCAAATGCTCCTGGTGGCGCTTGTAGATCGGGCCCATCGTCTCGGTAACGGCCATGTCCTGCTGGCGGACGCCGGGGATGCCGGAGAAGCTGCGGCCGGAGCGCTGCGCCTCGCGGTCGATCAGGTAGTCGTTCGCCAGATTCTGGTCGAGGTTGAAGCGGCCGTACCAACCGGTCGTGTTCGGCAGGTAGACGGTTCCTGGGCGGCGGGCGTTGCCCTGGGCGCGCGCCTGCTCCTCGCGAGCGGTACTGCCCGCCATCTCCGCGCCAAAGCTGCTGCGGCGGTTGGGCGTCTCGTCAACGTTGATGAAGATCTCCCACTGCAGGGTATGCTCGTCGTCCATCGGCACGTAGGCGTTCAGTTGCACCTTCGGGCCGAGCGCGCCCTGGGGCGGAACCGCGTAGCAGGGGAAGAGGACGTGGGCAATGCGCCAGTAATAGGTGTCCTCTTCTGCCGGGCGGTAGGCGCCGTAGGACGCCCCGAACTCCGTGTCCCTGACGACGAAGCGGGCGTCGCGGTTCTTGATGTGGTAGTAGTTAAACGTCCCCGGCTCCACGTTCTCGAGTTTCGCGCTGCCGAAGTGCAGGAAGGCGGCGTGGACGGTGTCCAATTCCCCTTCGATGCCCTGCATCCAGTTGCAGGCGCGGTGCAGGACTTGAATCTTCAGCGGGTCTTTGTTGAGCAGGTTGGCTTCGATGTCCGGCAAGGGCGGCGGCACCTCCCGCGGCCCCATGTAGGCCCAGATGATGCCGTTGCGTTCGTGGGTGGGGTAGGCGCGGGCGCGGACCTTGTTCTTGAAGTTCGACTCCGCAGGCTCTGAGGGCATGTCGACACACTGGCCGGTGGCGTCGAACTTCCAGCCGTGATAGACGCAGCGTAGGCCCTCCTCCTCGTTGCGGCCGAAGAAGAGCGAGGCGCCGCGGTGGGGGCAAGCGTTCTGGATGAGGCCGACTTTGCCGGACGTCATCCGGAAGCCGATGAGTTCCTCGCCCAGGAGCTTGACCCGCAACGGCGGGCAGTCCGGAGCCGGCAGCTCGTCCGAGCGAATCGCTGGCAGCCAGTACTGCCTGAAGAGGTTGCCCATGGGCGTTCCGGGCCCGATGCGGCAGAGATACTCGTTGTCTGCTTGACTGAGCATGGAGCCTCCTGTGAACTATGTCCTGGCCCCAGTAAGTTGGGGATTTCATCTAATCTTAGCCGGCGACGCTACAGGAAGGGAGACGGCGGGCTTGAAA
>DATMBD010000282.1:0-4624 GCA_035559355.1 Dehalococcoidia bacterium | reverse complement strand
GGAGTACCGACCGGCGGAGCCGTCGCTCGTCTGTCCTGCCTGCCGGCTGCGCTATCCGGTTCGGGACGGCATCCCGATCATGCTGATCGATGAGGCGACCCCGCTCTAGGGCCGTCGCCGCGGCAGCCCTGCTGGCGCCTTGGATCGCGCCTCACGACCCGTCCGCCCAAGATCTGCGCAGCACCTTTGCCAGCCCGAGCCTGGAGCATCCGGCCGGCACCGACAACCTCGGCCGCGACTGGGCGAGCCGCCTCCTTTACGGGGCGAGGCTATCGCTCGTGGTTGGCGTCGTCTCCCAGGCGATCGTGCTAGGCATCGGCCTGCCATTGGGGCTCTTGGCGGGGGCGAAAGGCCGATGGGTGGACAGCGTCATCATGCGCTGCGCGGACCTCGTATACGCGTTCCCCGATCTGCTGCTGATCATCCTCCTGCGCAGCGCCTTGGGCGGGAGCGCCTTCATGCTCGTCGTGATCATCGGGCTTGTGACCTGGGTGGACGTCGCCAGGCTGGTGCGGGGACAGGCGCTCTCCCTGAAGGAACGGGAGTTCGTGACCGCCGCCCGCGTCCTGGGCGCGACCGACCGCGAAATCATGACCCGCCATCTGCTGCCGAATCTGGCAGGCCCCCTCGTCGTCGTCGTGGCATTCGGCATTCCGCGGGCCGTGTTCATCGAGGCGGCCCTCAGCTTCATCGGCTTTGGCGTCGACCCATCGACGCCGAGCTGGGGCGTGATGGTACAGGAGGGCTACGGGGCCATCGTCGCCTTTCCCCACCTCGTCATCTTTCCTTCGGCGGCCATCGGCCTCCTCCTGCTCGCGTTCACCTTTCTGGGCGACGGCCTGCGGGACGCCCTCGACCCCAGCATCGAGGACCGCGCCGCGCCTTCGATTCAGGCCGAGACGGCGCTTGGCGGGCGCCGGGAACGGCCGTCCGAGGAGCTGCCAAAGGCGGCATGAAGCTTCGCGGCCGCCGTCAAGAACTCACGGCTCTGCAACCGCGATCTGACGGCATTCCGATGTTCTGACTCCTTCGCAAAGCCGCCCGGCCTCAATAGAGGACGCCGCCGCCATCGACGACGATCGTGGCCCCGGTGATGAAGTCGCTGTCGGCACTGGCCAGGAACAGGGCCGTTCCGACGACGTCTTCCGGCTTTTCGATCCTCTTGAAGGCGCGGCCGGCGGCGGCGCGGCGGCGCCTTTCCATGACCTCGTCCGTGATCTCCTCCTCGGTCAGGGTCGAACCAGGGGTGAAGCAGTTGACGTTGATGTTCCACTCCCCAAGCTGCTTCGCGAGAACGCGGGTCATGGCCACGATCCCGCCCTTCGAAATGGTGTAATGAGGCATGTCGCCGACGCCGGAGAAGAAGGTGCTGGAGGCGACGTTGATGATCTTGCCGCCGCGCTGCCGCTTCATTACGGGGATCACGGCCTTGCAGCAAAGGAAGACGCCGCGGAGATTGACGGCCATGAGCCGGTCCCACTCCTCCAACGGGAGGTCCTCCAGCGGCCCCTTCCAAAGGTTGGCCCGCTCGTAAACGGCGGCGTTGTTGAGGAGGATGTCGATGCGGCCGAAGCGGGCCACGGTCTCTGCTGCCAGGCCCTGAACGGATTGCCAGTCCGCTACGTCGGTCGTCCGGGCCCATCCGCCGATGGCTTTGGCGACGCGCTCGCCGCCTTCGGCATCGATATCGGCGATGACGACCTTAGCTCCCTCGGCGGCAAACCGCTCGGCATACGCCCTGCCGAGGCCGTGGGCTGCGCCCGTGATGATCGCTACCTTCTGGTCGAGGCGCATGTTAGGGAATCGGGCCGCGGCGAGGGCGGCTGCACGCAGGGAGAAGCGGCCGGTCCGACTCAGCCCCAGACATCGCTCGCCCTCATCCGATCGCCGGGGCGTAGACCTCTTCCGGCCGGTGGCGTACGAAGGCCTTGCGCAGCTCTCGTGTGGCTTCCTGCCAATCGACGTGGCGAGGGAGAATGACGCCGCCCGAGCGCTGTCTGTACACCGTGGGGTCGTCCACGCCGGGCGGTATGACTCCGTGCTGGGCGAGGGCCTTTGCGGCGTTGATTAGGCGCCGCCGCGTCCGGATCACCATCGCGTCGCTGGTGCCCAGGTGCTCATGGGTGCGGTCGTAAATGGCGCCCATGCTTTCGGTGATCGCCTGGTCCTGCTGATGAATGCCGGGAATGCCCGTGTAGGAACGGGTCCGCTGAGCCTCGCGGTCCAGGCCGTAGTCATTGGAGGCATTCTGGGCGAGGCGCCACTTGCCGAGGAAGCCCGAGGTCTCAGGGAGATACTCGAACGTGCCCGCCGGCCCGCTGACGCGGGTGCCGCCGGGTGGGGCGTCCGCGAGACCCGCGTACGTCTCCTGGAGGCGACGCGCTCGCGCTTCGATGGCGCCACCGCTACCGGCAGCGGCATCGACGCCCGGCGGCCCGCCCTGGCCCTGAGCGCGCGTCCCAGGCACCGAGAAGCTCCAGAACATCATGTGCTCGTCGTCGATCGGCACCCAGGCCCGCACCAGGACCTGCACGCCCAGGACGCCGGTGGGGATCATCGTGTAGAAGGGAAAGAGGAAGTGGGCCACGCGCCAGTAGTAGCTGTCCGCCTCGGCGGGGCGGTAGGCGCCGTACGAGGTGCCGAACTCCGTATCGACGACGTCGTAACGCGGAGCGCGGTCCGCAACCGTGTAATAGTCGAAGGTGCCCGGCTGCGTGTCTTCCGGCTGGATCATGCCGAGATGCAGGAATCCTAGGTGGCTCGTATCGATGTCGCCTTCGAGCCCCTGCATCCAGTTGCAGTCGCGAAGCACCTTCTGCACGACTGTGGGCTGGTCTTCCACCATGTTCGGCTCAAGGTCGGGCAGGGGCGGCAGGTCGCTCGCCGGCCGCGGCCCCATGTAGGCCCAGACGACGCCATTTCGTTCGCGGCAGGGATAGGCGGTGACGCGCACTTTGCTCCTGAAGTTGCTCTCGGCCGGCTCCGAGGGCATGTCGACGCAGGCGCCGGTGGCGTCGAACTTCCAGCCGTGGTAGACGCAGCGCAGGCCTTCCTCTTCGTTCCGGCCGAAGAAAAGGGACGCGCCGCGGTGGGGACAGGCGTTGGCAACCAGGCCCGGCTGCCCCGAGGTCGCGCGGAAGCCGATGAGGTCCTCCCCCAACACGCGGACGCGGACGGGAGGGCAGTCCGGCGCGGGGAGCTCGCTGGAGAGGAAGACGGGTATCCAGTACTGGCGCATCAGGGTGCCCATGGGCGTCCCGGGGCCTACGCGGCACAGCACCTCGTTGTCTTGTTTGCTCAGCATGGCACCCAGCCTCCGTTTAGGGACTTAACGAACGAGTGAGCATATATTAGTCCCTTTGTCCAGCGGCACGCCGGCACGGCCTCTGGTCCAGGTATTCCAGCCTGGGAGACGCTCCGCGGCATGAATCCTCAGCCTTGAGCCGAAGCCGCGGCTTCCCGAACGCGGCGACACGCGCCCCAAGCGCCGCCCTCCAACGTTCACGCCGGCCGCTAGCCGCTTTCATCCCGGTCGCGGCGAAAAGGCCGCGGTCACTCCTAGACGAACGGAGCCTTCGTCTGGTCGAGCCAGAGCCGGTAGGTCCAGCTCCACGCAGGGCCCCAAGTGTGGTTGGACCAGGCGAAGTAGTTGCCTACGGCGGGCCACACCAGGTTGAAAGTTCCGGCCCCTCCCGGCTGGCTGAGCGCCCACTGCGCCTTCCCCAGGTACTTTTGGGCGTCGTGAATCAGCTTCCGGCGCGCGTTGTCGTCGAACTCCTGGCGGGCCTTCTCGATGATGGCGCTGAGGGCCGGGTCGCCCTGGGCGTTGGCGCCGAATCCGTGGAAGGTAACGCCGCCCTTGGGCCAGAACTGGGCCGCGAGGTCGCTCTCGGGGGAAATGCGTTGCGGGGTCGTGCCCGTGACCGAGTGCATGCCCAGGCCCTCGAACCTGCCGTTCGCGTCGCGGAGGTTGGGGATGTAGTCCTTCGTGTAGTCGCTCTTGGCGTCCAGCTTTACCTTGAGGATGGTCTGGAGCTGGCCTGCCCAGGGCTCGCCGTAGCGGGAGAGGTTGTACTGCACGGATGCGGGGTAGCGCATGGTCGTTTCGAAGCCGTCGGGGAAACCGGCCGCCGCCAGGAGCTTCTTGGCCTCGGCCACGTTGAACTGAAAGTACTTGCGATTCTCGCCGAAGTCGCTGCTCTTGGGGTCGAGCCAGTAGTCGCCCGGCTTCCACTCCGCCTGGATGTGGCTGTTCCAGCGCGTTTCCACGGGGACGCCCGCGCTCTCGAAGTTGGAGACGTTGAAGAATGCGTCAATCATCGTGTCGCGGTCGAGGGCCATGGAAACCGCCTGGCGAACGCGTTCGTCTTTGTACGGAGAGTTGCCCTCCATGCCGAAGGTGACGACTTCTGTCCTCGGCGTGAAGTCCTGAGCGTAGATGAGCACCTTCGGTTGTTCGTTTCGGGTTGGGAGGACGTCCTCGGCGTTCTGGCGGAGATCGATCATGTGGATGCTTCCCGCCTTGAATTGAGCGAGGCGGCCGGCGTGCTCGCTGATGATGGGCATGTCCATCTCGGCGGGGAAGACGTGGTCCTTCTCGTAGTACTCCGGGTTGCGCTTGAAT